>DATACF010000456.1:0-4089 GCA_036259235.1 Longimicrobium sp.
AGCGTCTGCGCCTCCAGCGCCGAGGGTCGCCCCAGGAGCAGGCACGCCGCCGCGAGGCCGCTCGTCACGACCGCGAAACGCCTCGTCATCGAGCCTCCGCAGGGATGGAAACAGGGGCGGGAGCCGTCCGGCACCCTCGACCTAAACTTGGTTACAATTTGTCCAAACGTACGCGGTGGGCCGCCCCACGATGGTTGCGCGCGCGGGCATGTCTCGTCAAGCCCTCGACCGAAATGGAGACGGCGCGGACGGAGGAGGGGAGAGGGCCGGAGGGGAGGGAATCAGCCCCCCAGGCGGTGCTTGCGGCCCTTGTTGTAGATGCCGCGCGAGGTGGCGTCGAAGAGGCGGGCCGAGATCCCGCCGACGATCTCCGCCTCGATGCGCTCTCGCAACTCCTCCGCTTCCACGGACCTCTCCTTCCCAGTCGCGATCGAGGACCAGCATCCGCTGGACCCGCTCACGACAGACGATGGCGCGGCCCCCGCATCTCGCCACGCACGCTCTCGGCGTGGAGCACATCCTTGACCCCGCCACCCGGACGTCTTAGCTTTGAGACCGATCGGTCTCTACCCATGCGAGCGAAGGCGATGCGCAACCCCGAGCAGACGCGCGAGAACATCATCCGGCAGGCGGCGGAGCTCTTCAACCGGCAGGGCTTCTCCGGGGCGTCGATGAGCGACATCATGGCGGCCACCGGGCTCCAGAAGGGCGGGATCTACCGCCACTTCGAGAGCAAGGAGGCGCTGGCGCTGGAGGCGTTCGACTACGCCGTCGGCATCATGGGCCAGCGCTTCGCCTCGGCCGTGGCGGGGAAGGACGACGCGGTCGAGCGGCTCCGGGCCGTCGTGGGCGTCTTCGCGGCGCTCCCGCACGACCCTCCGGTGCCGGGCGGGTGCCCGATGATGAACGCCAGCATCGAGAACGACGACGGCAACCCCGCCCTCCGCGAGCGCGCCCGCCACGCCATGGACGGCCTCCGCGACCTGGTCCGCCGCACCGTGGCGAAGGGGCAGGAGAAGGGGCAGGTGCGCGCCGGGGTGGACGGCGACGAGCTGGCGACGCTCCTCGTCGCGACGCTGGAGGGCGCGGTGATGATGTCGCGGCTCTACGACGACGCCCGCCACGTCCGCCGCGCCGCCGCGCACCTGGAGCGGCACCTGGAGGACCACGTCCGCGCCTGATCGTGGCGCGGGCGTGTTTTTTTGACCCAGCTGAGACCGATCGGTCTCATCCTGGAGCGAACCCGAGCGAGAGGGAGGCGGGGATGGACGCGAACGTCTTCGACGCGATCGTCATCGGCGGCGGGCCCGGCGGGTACACGGCGGCCATCCGCCTGGCGCAGCTGGGGAAGCGGACGCTGTGCGTGGAGAAGGAGTCGCCGGGCGGGGTCTGCCTCAACTGGGGGTGCATCCCCTCCAAGGCGCTCATCCACGCCTCGTCGCTGGTCGAGAAGATCCGCCACGCCGAGGCGATGGGGATCCGCGCGGGGGAGCCGTCGGTCGACTTCGCGGCCACGCAGGCGTGGAAGGACGGGATCGTGGCGCGGCTGACCGGGAGCGTAGCGACGCTGATCCGCGGCAACGGCGGCCAGCTGGTGATGGGCACCGCGCGGCTGGTCGACGCGAAGACCGTCGAGGTGGCGCTCGCGGAGGGCGGCACGGCGCGCTACACGGCGCGCGAGGCGGTCGTCGTCGCCACGGGGGCGCGGGTGGGGACGATCCCCGGGCTGGAGCCGGACGGCCAGGTGGTGCTGACGGCGCGCGAGGCGGTGAGCCTGACGGAGGTCCCGGCGTCGATGCTCGTCGTGGGCGGTGGGGTGATCGGGATGGAGCTGGGGATGATGTACCAGAAGCTCGGGACGCGGATCACCCTGGTCGAGCTCGCGGACACCCTCCTCCCCGGCGTCGACGCCGACGTGGTGAGGGTGGTCGAGAAGCGCTTCCGCGCGCGCGGCGCCCAGGTGCTCACCGGCGCGCGGACGGCGGGGTGGACGCGCGCGGGCGGCGGCGCGGCGGTGACGGTGGAGCACGGGGGCGGGCGGCGCGTGGTGGAGGCCGAGAAGGTCCTCGTCTCCGTGGGCTTCCAGCCGAACGCGCGGGGGATCGGGCTCGAGGAGGCGGGGGTGGCGCTCGACGCGCGCGGCCACGTGGTGGTGGACGACCGCTTCCGGACGAGCGTCCCCGGCGTCTACGCGGTGGGCGACGTGGCGGGGGGGCCGTACCTGGCGCACAAGGCCTTCCGCGAGGCGGAGGTCGCCGCCGAGGTGATCGCGGGGCGGAACGTCCGGCGCGACTGGCTGGCGCTCCCCTCGGCCATCTTCACCGACCCCGAGATCGCGCTCGTCGGGCTCTCGGAGGCCGAGGCGAAGCGGCAGGGGCGCGAGGTGACGGTGGGGCGCTTCCCCTTCTCCGCCTCGGGGCGGGCGATGTCGCTCGGGGAGACGGACGGCTTCGTGAAGGTCATCGCCGACCCCGACCGGGTGCTGGGGGTGGCGATCGTGGGGCCGGAGGCGAGCGAGCTGGTGGGCGAGGCGGCGTTCGGGATCGAGATGATGGCCTCGGCCGAGGACTTCGCGCTCACCATCCACACCCACCCCACGCTCTCGGAGGGGGTGATGGAGGCGTTCAAGCACGCCCTCGGCGAGGCCGTCCACGTCATGAACCGCAAGGGCGCGCGGGCCGCCCACGCGCCGGCGCTGGCGGCGGTGGCGTAGGCGGACGGGATCGGCGCCGCGGACCCGCGGCCGCCGCTCCCATCGGCCATCCCCTGGAATGGTCGCACACAGAGACACAGAGACACAGAGACACAGAGGCACAGAGGGTTTCTCCGTGTCTCCGTCTCTCTGTGTGAGATCATCCTTTTTCGGATCACCCCGGGGCGCCGCTCCCCCACTCCTCCGCCAGGACACCGAAGAGGAGGACGTCCCACCAGCGCCCCTGCATCCACTCGTGCTGGCGGAGGCGGCCCTCGGGGCGCATCCCCAGCTTTCGCAGGACACGGACGGAGGCGTCGTTCTCGGCGACGCAGTGGGCGTGGACGCGGTGGAGGCCCAGCTCGGCGAAGCCCCAGCCCACGAGGGCGAGGGCGGCTTCCGTCGCGTATCCGCGGCCCCAGTGCGCGGGGGCCAGCTCGTACCCCGTCTCGGCGATGCGCGCCTCGGGCGAGGGCTTGCGGACGCCGACGTTGCCGATCACCTCGCCGGTGCCGGGGAGGGTGATGGCGAGCTGCCACTTGCTGCGCGGCGACTCGGCCTGCCAGTCGACGAAGCGCTGGACGAAGAGCCACGCCTCGGCCTCGCCGCGGCGGTCGCCCTCGTTGAAGCGGAGGTACAGCGGGTCGTCCTGGTACGCCAGGACGGCCCGCCAGTCGTCTTCCACGAACTCGCGGAGGAGGAGCCGCTCGGTGCGCAGTTCCACGGGTGGCTCCGGGAATGGGGATGGAGGACGGTCATCGCGCGGGCGGCGATGATGATAACGCGCCGCCGCCGGGAAGCGAATCCCGCGAAGCGCGAACGCGGTGGCCCCACGCCCAGGAAGAACCGGGGTGTGGGGCCGCCGCGCGTTGGCGATCGGCTCAGGCTCAGCCGGGGAGGACGAGCGTCAGGAGGAAGGCGCCGCCCCTGCGCGACGCCGAAGACGGCCAGGCCGATGCGAGATCAGTCCGGCAGCGCGACGAAGATGCGGCCGTCGTCGTCCACGCGGGTCTCGAAGGTCTGGAGGGGCTGGGTGGCGGGGAGGCCGCGGACGTGGCCGGTGCAGGCGTCGAACTGCGCGCCGTGCCATTCGCAGGTGAGGACGCCGTCCTCGATCTCGCCGCCGTCCAGCGGGAGCTCCTCGTGGCTGCAGAAGCCCTGGAGCGCGTAATACTCGCCATCGACGTTGCACAGCACGATCTCGCGCCCGCCCACCGTGAAGCCGCGCGCCTGCCCTTCGGGCACCGCGGTCGTCCGCGTCACCTCGTATTCCGACATTCGTCCTCTCTCGGGTGTGGTCTCTCGTCAGGGTGCGGCGGAAGATTCGCCGGGCGGCGGCGGGGGCGCAAGCGGTGGGGGGAAGTGCGTGAGTGCGGGAGTGCGGGAGTGCGTGAGTG
>DATACF010000457.1:0-1508 GCA_036259235.1 Longimicrobium sp.
TCCGCGTCCTCTCGTCCGGCGTGGGACCCACCCCTCGAGCGGAGGGCCGGGCCTACCCCCGCGGGGTGTCGCACTCGTAGCGGACCTCGGTGCCGGCGCGCTCCCAGCGCCCCTCGCCGGTGTTGCGGTAGGTGATCCGCAGCACCCGCTCGCAGATGTCGGTGGGCCAGGGGCGGCGGTCGGTGGTGTAGTTGGCGGCGGTCACCGCCACCTCGCCGGGCTCCCACTTCACCAGGTTGACGCGGGCCAGGACGCCGTACTCGCGCACCCAGCGCCCGCCCACCCCGGAGGTGTCCTCGGTGATCAGCGCCTCCTTCGGCGTCGCGGGGCGGGCGTCGGGACGGCGCATGGCGGCCACGATCGAGTCGGTGGGGACCCGCTCGCGGGTCAGCTGCCACGCCCCGCCGGTGAAGGAGGCGGCGTCGACCCAGAGGGGCCCGGCGGAGGGCTGCCCCTGGGCGTTCCGGCGGCCGTCCTCCTCCAGCGCGCGGACCAGGTCGGGGAGGAGGGCGTAGTAGTCCTGGACCGTGGGGCGCTCGGAGCTGCACGCGCCGGAGAGCGCCAGGGCGGCCACGAGGACGATGCGGAGTCGCTTCATCGGGATCCCGTTCGGGGTTCGTCTCGAGAGGGGGGACCGGGGGCCGGCCGGGGCCCGGGGAGGAGATAC
Organism: Longimicrobium sp.; assembly: GCA_036259235.1. Taxonomy (GTDB): domain Bacteria; phylum Gemmatimonadota; class Gemmatimonadetes; order Longimicrobiales; family Longimicrobiaceae; genus Longimicrobium. The sequence goes on from DATACF010000457.1 coordinate 668, forward strand.
CACCCCGGGTCCGCGCGCGCAACGGCCCTCCCGCGCGGCGGGCCGGGGCGATAGCTTGCCCACGCTCCCGACGCACGGCCCCCCTTGTACGCGTGGAACCGCATGAAGTTCTGGAGGCTCACCCCCCGTCACGACACCCTCTGGTGGTGCGTGGAAGGCAAGGACCCCTGGCAGCCCCACCGCGACCGGGCCTTCGGCTTCGTGGTGCGCGCCGCCGACGCCGCCGAGGCGCGGTGGATCGCGCACCAGAACGCCGGCCAGGAGAACGAGACGCTGGAGGGCGTCGCCCCCTGGCTCGACGAGAACTACTCCGTCTGCGAGGAGCTCCGCGACGACGGCGGGGCGGAGGTGGTGCTGGTGAACTTCCGGTATTGAAGACGGAAGTCCTAAGTGCTGAGTCCTGAGTCCTGAGTCCTGAGTGTCGCGTATCCCGAACGCCCGGGGCGGCTTCCTTCTGACGGGCTGAAACCGGGGAGCGGGAGCGCTCGTATCCCCGGATGCCGGAGGCGCCGCTTAGGGTTCTCGGCGGCGCGCCGGCGCGGGCGGACCGCCGCCCGCACCTGGGAACGATCGAACGACGCTTGAGGATAAAGCCATGCTCGAGGAGATCCACGCGACCCCCGAAGACCGCCGCACCACGCAGGCGATCGTCGCGATCGGGCTCGTGATCACGGGCCTCTTCACCTTCACCGACGCGCTGGTGCGGCACTGGAACGGCGCCGCCCTCGGCGTCGCCCTCGCCAGCACCGGGCTGGCCATGCTGGCCTGGCTCCGCGCCCGCTCCCCCCACCCGCCCACCCACGGCTGACCGCCGTGGGAGACGCGAACGACGAAGGGCCCC
>DATACF010000458.1:0-4350 GCA_036259235.1 Longimicrobium sp.
AAGGCCGCCGCCGGAGCTTCCGGCGGCGGCCCTTTTCTCGTTCCCGGATCTCGTCCCGCGCACCGGGCGGTCCGTCCCCCGCAGGCCACGCTTTGTCCCGATCGTCAAACGGTCCCCGCGCCGGTGACGTCCCACCTGGCAACCGGGGCGCGGGAGACGCCCGCCCCCGCGGACACCCCGAACGCGAGACGAGGGACCCATGCGGGCGAAGACGACGATCCTGACGGCCGCCCTGCTCTTCTGCGCGCCCGTGGCCGCGCGCGCTGCCACCCCGGAGCCCCCGGTGAGCGAGGAGGCCGGGGAGGCGGAGCGGGCCTCGCGCGGGGTGACGGTGAGCGTCGACAACCAGAGCTGGCAGGCGGTGCGGATCTACGCCGTCATCAACGGCGGCCGGCGCGCGCTGGGCCGGGTGGAGAGCCGGGAGCGGCGCGACTTCCGCCTCCCCGAGGCGGCCTCCTCCGGCCGCGTCCACCTCCTCGCCACCTGGACGCCGCAGGAGGGGATCACCACCGAGCCCGTCTCGCTCACCCCCGGCACCCGCCTGGAGTGGCGGATCCTGGACGCGCCGGGCGGAAACCCGGGCGCGACGCAGTCGCAGCTCCTCTTCCACTGAGCGATCCCGGACCCTCCGGCGGCCCGGCGGCCTCCCTCGCGGGCGCGGGGGAGGCCGCCGCCGTTTTCGTCACGCCTCCAGGCAGGGCCGGATGCGCGAGTCGCCGCAGGTGAAGGTGATGCAGTACCCCGGCAGCGTCGGCGCGCTGTCGGCGCCGAGGACGGTCCCCCGCGCCTCCGCCGGGCGCTCCGCCTCGAAGCTCTCCACCGCCAGCGTCTCCACGTCGAGCGTCAGCTTCTTCATCGTCCCCTCCGGTGTGCTGGTCTCCCCCGCCCCCCGCGGACGGGTCCGAGCCCGTAAACCGTTGCAAGAAATCGACCTACGACGGTCGTACGCAGGACGCGCGGGCTGAGGCGCCGAGGCCGGACCGAAGGCGTACGCCCGCATCCGCCCCCTCCTCCTCCGCGGGGCCCTGAAGGCGGGGGTGGAGGTCAGGCGGGCGGCGAAGGAGAGGGCGCAGCTCCCCTGCTGACCGTCCGCACGCCGCCGCCCACGCCCCGCGCGCTGTCGTCCCGGCACGCGGGGCGATAGCTTTTGCGGCCTCGAACGACGACGCGTACCCCGGAGCCGGACCGCGGTCTTGACCCGCCCCAAGCGCCTCCTGCTGGTGTTCCTCGACGGCGTCGGGATCGGCGCGGCCGACCCGGCGCGCAACCCCTTCGCCCGCGCGGCGCTCCCGCGGCTGCGCGCGCTCCTGGGCGGGCGCCTCCCCGTGCGCGACGACCTCGACGCGGAGGGGCGGATCGCCGCCGACGGGGCATCGCTGGCCGCGGCCGACGCCACCCTACGCGTCCCCGGCACCCCGCAGAGCGGGACCGGGCAGACGACGCTGCTGACCGGCCGCAACGCCGCCGCGATCTACGGCCGCCACTTCGGTCCCTGGGTCCCCACGGGGCTGCGCGACCTCCTGGCCGCCGAGAACCTGCTGAGCCGCGCCAGGGCGGCGGGGAGAGCGGTGGCCTTCGCCAACGCCTACCCGGTGAAGGCGGTCGACGCCGACCCGCGGATCTTCCGGCGCCCCGCCGCGCCCCCGCTGGCGGCCCTCGCCGCCGGCGTCCTGACCCGCGACCTTTCCGAGCTGGCCGCCGGGAGAGCGGTGGCGTCGTCGATCACGCACGAGCGGTGGCGCGAGCGGGTGGGGAGCGACCTCCTCGACGTCACCCCCGCCGAGGCCGCGCGGCGGCTGGCGCGGATCGCGTCGGAGGCCGAGGTGACGCTCTTCGCGCACTACGACACCGACCACGCCGGCCACCGCGGCGGCCTGGAGGCGGCCGTGGCGGCGCTGGAGAAGGTGGACGCCTTCCTGGGCGCCCTCGTCCAGGCCCTCCCCGCCGACGCCCTCCTGGTGGTCTCCAGCGACCACGGGAACGTGGAGGACGCCGAGGGGGGCCACACCCTCAACCCCGTCCCCGTCCTCGCCGTGGGCCCCGGCCACGCCGAGGTCGCCGCGCGCGCCGCCTCGATCGCCGAGGTGGCGCCCGCGATGCTTTCCCTGATCGGAGTGGAGTAGGAGAAGCTTGTCGAAAGAGATCCGCGCCGTCCTGTACGACTTCGATGGGACGCTGGCCGACAGCACCGAGCTGATCATGACCTGCTGGCGGCACACGATGACCACGCACCTGGGCCACTGCCCGCCCGACGAGGCGTGGCTGAGCGGCTTCGGGACGCCGCTCGACGTGCAGCTCGCCCGCTTTGCCCGCTCGCCCGCGGAGGCGGCGGCGATGGCCGACACCTACCGCGAGCACCAGCACGGGCTGCACGACACCATGCTCCGCCCCTTCCCCGGCGCCGCCGAGACGGTGGCCGCGCTGGCGGAGCGGGGCGTGGGGCTCGCCATCGTCACCAGCAAGTTCCGCCGGGCCACGCTCCGCGGGCTGGACCTCTGCGGGATCACCGCCCACTTCCCCGTCATCGTCACCCCCGAGGACGTCACCCACGCCAAGCCGCACCCCGAGCCCGTCCGCGTGGCGCTGGAGCGGCTCGGCGTCTCGGCCGGCGAAGCGCTCTTCGTGGGCGACTCGCCCCACGACATCGCCGCCGGGCGCGCGGCGGGGACGCGGACGGCCGCCGCGCTCTGGGGCCCCTTCCCCCGCGCGGCGCTGGAGGCCGCGGGGCCGGATCGGCTTCTCGAACGTCAGGAGGAGGTGCTGGAGCTGGTCGAGAGCGCGTTAGTGCGTTAGTGCGTTGGTGCGTTGGTGCGTAGGAGGAGAGATCGCGGCGGGGACTCAAGCGGGGCGCCTGCGGCGCGGGCCCTCACCCTGGCGCTCGCAACCTCGCCGCCTGTCCCTCTCCCGAACTACAGGAGAGGGACTTTCCTTTGCGACGGGCTTTCCTCCGATCCTCCGCACTCACGCACTCACGCACTCACGCAATCTGTTGATTTTGCGTTGCGGAGGCCGGTCCGCTATCTTGGCGGCCCTCGCGCGCGGGCAGGGGTGTAGCCGGCGGCGGGAACCGGGCGGTCCCGGGCGTGAGAGCGCGGCGGGACCACACTCTTTTTGTCGAACGAAGGAGTTCCTCGATATGCGGATGCTCGTGCTCGGCGCGGGTCAGCAGGGGAGCGCGTGCGCCTACGACCTGCTCGCGAACACGGACCACGAGGTCGTGATCGCGGACATCGCGGTCGACGCCCTCCCGTCCTTCCTCCAGCCGTACCTGGGCGGCCGGCTCACGGCGCTGCGGCTGGACGCGAACGACCGGGGCGCCGTGCGCGACGCCATGGAGGGGACCGCGGCCGTCATGAGCGCCTTCCCGTACTACTTCAACCTGGGGATGGCGGTGGCGGCGGTCGACTCGGGGGCGCACTTCTGCGACCTGGGCGGGAACACCGAGATCGTCCTCCAGCAGAAGGGGCTCCACGAGCGCGCCCGCGAGAAGGGCGTCAGCGTGATCCCCGACTGCGGCCTCGCCCCGGGGATGGTCAACATCCTCGCCGAGTACGGGATCCGGCAGCTCGACAACGTCCGCGCCGTGCGGATCAAGGTCGGCGGCCTCCCGCAGAACCCCGAGCCGCCGCTGAACTACCAGATCGTCTACTCGCTGGAGGGCGTCCTCGACTACTACACGACGCTGTCGTGGGTGCTGCGCGACGGGAAGCCGCTCCAGGTGAAGGCGCTCTCGGAGATCGAGGACCTCGACTTCCCCGGCGTCGGCACGCTGGAGGCGTTCCACACCGCGGGCGGGCTGTCGACGATGGCGCAGCGGTACGAGGGGAAGATCCCCACGATGGAGTACAAGACGCTGCGCTACCCCGGCCACGCGCGGATCATGGAGGCCGTCCGCGAGCTGGGGATGCTGGACCTGGAGCCGGTCGACGTGAAGGGCGCCCGCGTGGCCCCGCGCGACGTCTTCATGGCCACCGCCGGCCCGCGGCTGAGGAAGGACCCGCGGACGAGCCCCGACCTGGTGGCGCTCCGCGTGGAGGTCGAGGGCGAGCGCGAGGGCCAGGACACGCTGCTGCGCTGGGACCTGCACGACCGCTTCGACGCCGAGACGGGGATCACGGCGATGATGCGCACCACCGGGTACTCGCTCGCCGTCACCGGCGCCTTCCAGGCCGCCGGCGAGATCGAGCCCGGCGTCTGGACCCCCGACGAGTCGATGCCGGCCCCCGCCTACATCGACGCGCTCGCCAGGCGCAACATCGTCATCATCGAGCAGAAGATGCGGCCCCTCGCCACGTCGTAAAGCTCGCGATCGGGATCGAAGGAAGGCGCCCCCGAGCCGAAGCCCGGGGG
>DATACF010000459.1:0-4232 GCA_036259235.1 Longimicrobium sp.
GTCTCCAATCGGGCGTCCCCTCGCTCTTTCGGAATCTCACTCCTGAAAAGCGTGGATGCTTATCGGCTCCGGGATAGACATCTTCGGCTATGAGCGGGCCGGGGGGATCGTCGGCCCTCACCCCCCGGCCCGCTCATAGCCGAAGATGTCTATCCCGGAGCCGATAAGCATCCACGCTTTTCAGGAGTGAGATTCCGAAAGAGCGAGGGGACGCCCGATTGGAGACGTCCCCTGCATTTCAACGCTGTTCAGGCCGGACTCGGGACTCCAGGGCCCCCGAATGGGGTGCTCAGGGACCGGTCGTCTGGTAGTCGCCGAATCCGTCTCCGCCGGCGCTGTCGGCGTACGGGGCTTCGATATTCCGCATGGGACTGTAGAACGTGTATGTGCCGCTGAAGCCGTTCAGGAGCCCGCCGAGGTATACGTCGCTCGTAGTGGAGAGAATCCGGTGGAAGAAAGGAGCGCCGCTGTCACCCTTCTGAGATACCACGCTGACCACGGCCTGGCACAACAGCAAAACGGGCCGACCATTCGCCGTGACCCCTTCGAGCGCGTAGTCGTGGCATGTGTAGGAAACCGGCCCCTCGCGCCATCCCGAAACGTGCCCGACGAAGCTCACGCTTTCCCCCGCATACGGATACACTCGCTCGCCGACGATCCTGAACTCCGGCTTGGTCGGGTCTATGGTGGTGCTGTTGTAATACGGGCGGGCAATCACCCCGAAGCGAACAGCTACGGTATCATAGTACGTGACTTCGGCGGCGTCGCTGTAGCGGCAGGCGTAGCCGGTGTACTTGCAAGAAAAGGTCGCGGGGTCATAGCTCTCCTCTCCGATGACACGATCGTAGAATGGCTGACCGAAATCGTTGGTCGGAGGAGGATCGTTGACCCCGAATTGAGGCGTGCAGTGGGAGTTGGTCAGGAACACGGGCGTACCGAAGTAGCGCGCATTGAACCCTATGGTGCAAAAGGAAGCGTCGAGAATAGAGATCCGCACACCTCCAGGAACTGGCGAGAACCTGTCCGTGAGCAGCTTGGCTGGAGACACGGGGTCGAGTTCCTCGATACGGACGGCATCGGCCGGTATCCCCAGGCGCGCCACGAGATCGCGCCCGGCCGCGAGCCCCCCACCACGCCGGACATCCATGCAGACGCGGTTCTGCTGCTCGCAGATCCCGATCATCGTCAGACGCACGCCTGGGTCCGCCCCGGTAATCATCTCTTTCCACCGGTAGAGTTGACGGAAGTCGTACTTCACGAGGCTCACCTTCATGTGACCCAGCGCCCGGCCTCGGGTCCGCTGCATGAGGTCCGAGACCTCCCGGCGTGCGAGCCCATTCTGTTTGCGATCCACCAGCATCACGTTGACGATCCCGTCGGAGTCGTAGTAGACCCCTGCGAAGCCGGGAACCCGCCCCGCGATGTCGTAGAACTCCTTGTGCAATCCCATCGGACCTGTTGTCTGGATCGGCGTTCCTCCTCTCGCCGGGGCACGGCTGGAGACAGGCGGATCCTCCGAGCCTGGAGCCGCGAGGGGAACATCCGAGCACCCTGCTACCAGGAGCACGGTTGCAACCCCCAGCGTGGCGGACCGCAGCGGCGAGAGTGCTTTCAGGCGGCTGGGAAACGACATAACGACCTCCTGGTACAAGGACCAGCACTTCGCCGCGACCATCACGGCGAATGCAGTCATTTATGCAAGTTTGGCTCCTAAAAGTGCGATATCATATAGAATTCAGGTGTATGCATCGTTCTTATTTGGTCGGACTAGAGTCGGGAAACCGGGTATACTTCCCTCCCCACGCACGCCCACTGCGTGCGGGGGGAGGAGCCGGGGGAGGGGGCCGCGGAACTGGAGGAATACGACGGAAGTCGGTCGGAACGGGATCGAAGTTCCGCCGTTGAAGCGAAGTTGCGTGAGGGATGCGGGCCCGGAGGGCGAAGACCCTGGCGGGGAGGAATGCGAAGGAGAGCGCGATTCGGGGCGATGCGGCGGAATGGGCGGAGTCCGCCAGGGGCTTCGCCGCGTTGGCAACGGTCGTATCGTCGCCTACGCGGCCCGCAGCCCGGCCCGGAGCGCAGCGGAGGGACACGCCCAAGCCCGGCCGTTGAAGTTGCCGTTGCCGTTCGTCGGTCCGAACGCGAAGGGGCGGGCCCGCATCCGGACCCGCCCCTCGCTCGCCCCAGAGACCCGCCGAAGCCGTCAGCGCGTCGACGCGACCGATCCCTCGGACTCGCGCAGTCCGGCGAACGCCTCGGAGAGCGCCACCGAGTACACGCCCCTGGCTTCCCGCGCGTCGGCGAGGACCCGGCGGATGGCCGCCCGGTCGATGGACCCGGCCTCGTACCCGGCGGACAGGAGCGCCTGGAAGACCCCCTCGGCGTGCACCCGGTGCCGCCGGTAGACGTCGGCGAAGATCTTCAGCTCCCCGTCGCGCACGACGATCGGCTCGTAGCGGATGGCGAGCGGCACCGGCATCGACAGCGACGAGCTCGTCGTCGCGCTCGGCCGCGCCAGCACCCGCGTGATGGCGGCCGAGGAGAGCGAGCCGCCGTGGCGGGCGTGGAGGAGGCGCGCCAGCTCGATCACGTCGCGGTTGAGCATCCGCACGCACCCGTGGCTGGCCGCCTGGCCGATGTTCTCGGCGTCGGGGGTGCCGTGGATGTAGTAGAGGGGCATGAAGAAGAGCTTCACCCGCCCCATCGGGTTGTTGGGCCCCGGCGGGGTCACCTTGTCGTCGCGGGCCCATTCGCGCGCGGGGGGCCGCCACCACGGGTTCCACTCGGCGGTGCGGATGGCGAACTCGCCGTCGGGCGTGTCGTGCCCGGGGAGCCCCACCGAGACGCGGTACGTCTTCACGAGGGAGTCGCCCTCGTAGACGCGGAGCCGGTTCTCGGGGATGTTGAGGTCGAGCCGGAGCGGCCCGGCCGGGGGCGCGGGCGCGGCGTCCGCCCCCTGCGCGGCGGCGGGGGCGGCGGGGAGCGCCACGCACAGGGCGAGGGCGGCGGCGAGGGTCCGGAGCTTCACGGATGGCGTTCGCGTCGAGAGGAATCGAGGTGCTTCGCGGACGAGTCCGCTGGGTCGTCGAGCGAATGATACGCGCAAGGGGCCGAAGAAGTTGCGCGCGCTCGTGTCGCGGGGAGAAAGGTAACGGCGGGCGGGGGTCCGCTCAACGGGGGACGCGGTCCATCGTCCGTCGGCCGTCGACCGTCGGAGCGAGGGTCAGCGCGCGGGGCCGTCCTTGCGGGCGGCGATCCAGGTGCCGCCGGCGAGGAGGGCCGTCCATCCGGGGCGGCCGTGGCGCCCGTTGCGGATCACCGTGCACCCGAGGCGGGGGAGGGCGCGGAGGAGGTCGACGGGGTTGGCGAGGTAGCAGGCGTCCTTGTCGCCCCCCAGCGGCGGGCGGAGGTCGGGCTCGCGGAAGTGGAAGGTGGGCTCGCGCGCGGCCCACTTCCGCGCCAGCAGCGCCGCGTGGCGCACCCCGGCGGCGACGGCCTCGGGGACGGTGTCGCCCGCGGGGTGGCGGTCCATGGCGGCGTCGCGGAGGAAGACGCGGCGCACGGGGCGGTGCCGCCAGGCGTGCACCAGCGCGGCGCGGAGGCTCACAGCGGGGCTCAGGAGGTTGGGCCCGACCACGCAGAGGAGCCCGCCGGGGCGGAGGACGCGCGCCATCTCGGCCAGCATGGCCCGGGGGTCGGGGACGTGCTCGATGACCGCGTGGGCGGCCACCACCCCGAAGGCGGCGTCGGCGAAGGGGAGGCGGGTGGCGTCCGCTTCCACCGCCGCGAGGCCGGGCCCCACGCCGGGGAGGAAGGCACGGACGCTGAGGTCGGCGCCCACGGTGCGGAACCCCGCCGCGCGGAAGGTGGCCGCCGACCACCCCATCCCGCACCCCACCTCCAGGAGCGGCGCCTCGCCGGGCGCGGCGAAGCCCCCCTCGCGGTGGCAGCGGAGGACGAAGTCGGTGAAGGGGCGGAAGAACGCCTCCCCCGCCTCGGCGCCGGGGCGCCACTCGCGCGACTCGTGCGCGCGGCGGTACGCCTGGTAGATCGGGTCGTCGGGCGAGGGGTGCGGGTCCATGCGTCCGGGGCGCGGCGGATCGAGGGGAGCGCGGGGGCGGCGCTGGAAGCTACAACGGCACGGGCGGGGCGCCAACGGGGGAGAGACGGGAGGCTCCGTCCCGGAGACTCGCGCACGGCGCGCCATGCGTCCCCCCCGGACAGACGGCCGC
>DATACF010000460.1:0-28665 GCA_036259235.1 Longimicrobium sp.
CAGGGCGCGCCAGGCCGCCGAGGGCGAGCGCGAGCTCATTGAAGGGACCTGCAGGAGCCTCCCGGACGCGCCGCCGCGGTGAGCGCGCTCGCGGCCGCCACGCGCGCCGCGGTGGACGGGTACTGGGCGGAGGTCTTCGGGTGCCACCCCGCGGAGCTCCGCCCTTCGCGTCCCGTCGTCCTCCCCCGTCCCCCGGCGGGGGGCGAGTACCACGGCGCCCAGCTCCAGTCGTTCGGCGCCGCCCCCCTCGCCCTCCTCCCGCCGCCGCTGGTCGGTCGATATCGCGCCCCTTTGGCGGCGGCGATGGAGGGTGGGCTGGCGGCGGACGGGCGGTGGGCGGCGGTCTTCGGCGGCCACGTGGGGAAGGTGATCGGCCCCGCGGAGGTGTGGTACGCGGACGCGGAGACCTTCCGTCCTCCGGCGGAAAGCGCGGCGCGGCTCCTGGGCCCGGACGACCTGGGCGCCGTCGACGCGCTCCGCCGGGCGTGCGACCCGCTGGAGTGGGAGCACGGGGGGAGCACCCCGGGCCCGCACCCCGCCGCCGGCGTCTTCGTGGACGGCGCCCTCGCGGCGCTGGCCGGATACCAGCTGTGGGACCGGCGCCTCGCGCACCTCTCCATCGTCACCCACCCCGCGCACCGGGGGCGGGGCCATGGCGCGGCGGCGGTGGCGGCGCTCGTCCCCGAGGCGATGGCGCGGGGGCTCGTTCCCCAGTACCGCGCGCTCTCCGGGAACGCGGCGTCGCTGGCCATCGCGCGGCGGCTGGGGTTCGCGCCGCACTCCGTCGGGCTCGCCGTCCGCTTCCGTTGACGCGGCGGTCCCTTGCGTGCGGCGCCGGGCGGTGTAACCCATAAAGGAGCGGACTTTCTTCTCCCCTCGCCCCCACCAGGGATCCATGCGCAGACCGATCGTCGCGGCGCTCGCCGCCTTCTTCGCCCTCGCCGCCGCCTGCAACGGCGACGGGCTCGGGATCGTCGGGACGGGCACCGTCCAGTACGACGCCACCGGGACGTGGGGGACCACGGCGGCGGCGGGGGGCTACGACGACCTCGTCGTCGACCTGGCGCAGGACAGCACGGGCGCCATCACCGGCTTCTGGTCGGGGACGCTCAACGGGACGGACGACGGCGGGACGCTCACCGGCACCAACACCAGCAACGCCGTCCGGCTGACGCTCGGGGACTCGCCGATCACCTTCTTCGGCCGCCTCCGCAGCCCCACCCGCATGACCGGCACCCTCACCGTCTCCGGCGCCAACGTCACCGCCACCTTCACGAAGACGGCCGAGTAGTCGTCGGCCCGCCGTCCTCCGGGCGCGGCCGGACTCCGCTGGATCTCTCAGGGTTGCGGATCTCTCCGGATCGACGGAGTTCGGCGGGCGGCGGCTATCGCGAACCCTCGACAAGGCGTTAAGTTCAGCGTCTTTGCGCGCGCGTCCACACCGGCGGGCGCGCGCGGAGCGGTTTCGTGAGATTCGCCGAACGGACGCATGAGCAGAACGTATCCCGAGCTTCCCCCGACCACCGCCGCGCTCGAAGAAGAGGTGCTGGAGCGCTGGCGGGCCGAGGACACCTTCCGCAGGAGCCTGGAGAAGACCGCCGGCGGCGAGCCGTTCGTCTTCTACGAGGGGCCGCCCACGGCCAACGGGCGCCCCGGCATCCACCACATGTTCTCGCGCACCATCAAGGACGCCGTCTCGCGCTTCCGCACCATGCAGGGGCGTCACGTCCCCCGCATCGCCGGGTGGGACACGCACGGGCTCCCGGTGGAGATCGAGGCCGAGAAGAAGCTGGGGATCAGCGGGAAGCGGCAGATCGAGGAGCTGGGGATCGCGCGCTTCAACGAGGTCTGCCGCGAGAGCGTCCTCACCTACACCGACGAGTGGGAGCGCTTCTCGGCCCGGATCGGCTACTGGCTCGACTACTCGCGCCCGTACGTCACCTACCACGCCGACTACGTCGAGTCGGTGTGGTGGCTGCTGAAACAGATCGCCGACCGCGGCCTCTTCTACCGCGGCCACAAGATCCTCCCGTACTGCCCGCGCTGCGGCACCGGCCTCTCCAGCCACGAGGTCGCGCAGGGCTACAAGGACGTCAAGGACCCCTCGCTCTACGTCACCCTCCCCCTCCTGGGGGCCGACGGCGAGCCCGACGGGCGCGAGGTCCTGGTGTGGACGACGACGCCGTGGACGCTGGTCTCCAACGTCGCCCTCGCCGTCCACCCGGAGCTCGACTACGTGGAGGTCGGCCACGAGGGGCGCCGCCTCGTCCTCGCCCGCGCCCGCGTGGCGGCGCTCTTCGGCTCCGAGGACGTCGTCCGCGCCCCGGTCGCGGCGTCGGAGCTGGTGGGCCTCCGCTACCGCCGCCCCTTCGACTGGGTCGACCCGCGCCAGTACGGCACGGCCGAGCAGGCGGAGCGCGCGTGGAAGATCGTCCCCGCCGACTTCGTCACCGCCGAGGACGGCTCGGGGGTGGTGCACATGAGCCCGGCCTTCGGCGCCGACGACTACGCGGTGGGCCAGAAGCACGGCCTCCCCGTCCTCCAGCCCGTCGACGACCGCGGCGCCTTCCTGGCCGGCCTCCCGCTGGTGGGCGGCGTCTTCGTCAAGGACGCCGACACCGACCTGGTCATCGACCTCAAGAAGCGCGGCCTCGTCTTCAAGTCGTCGAAGGAGGAGCACAGCTACCCGCACTGCTGGCGGTGCCAGAGCCCGCTCCTCTACATGGCGCGCGACTCGTGGTTCATCCGCACCACGCAGGTCCGCGAGGATCTCCTGGCGAACAACGCCCAGGTCCGCTGGTTCCCGCCCGAGATGGGGAGCGGCCGCTTCGGCGAGTGGCTGGAGAACAACGTCGACTGGGCCATCTCGCGGAGCCGCTACTGGGGGACGCCGCTCCCCGCGTGGGTGTGCGAGGCCGACCTGGGCCACGTCCGGTTCGTCGGCTCCTTCGACGAGCTCCGCGAGCTTTCCGGGCTCTCCGAGCTCCCCGACCCGCACCGGCCGTACGTGGACGAGGTGACGTTCCGCTGCACACACGAGGGGTGCGCCGGGACGATGCGGCGCGTCCCCGAGGTGATCGACGTCTGGTTCGATTCGGGGGCCATGCCCTTCGCGCAGCACCACTACCCGTTCGAGAACCGCGAGAAGATCGACGACGGGCGGCAGTTCCCGGCCGACTTCATCTGCGAAGGCGTCGACCAGACGCGCGGGTGGTTCTACTCGCTCCTGGCCATCTCGACGCTCCTGGGGCTCGGCCCCAGCTACCGGAACGTGGTCGTCAACGACCTCGTCCTGGACGCGGCGGGGCTGAAGATGTCGAAGTCGCGCGGCAACACGGTGAACCCCTGGGACGCGATCGGCGAGTTCGGCGCCGACGCGGTCCGCTGGTACCTGGTCGCCTCGTCGAACCCCTGGCTCCCCAAGCGCTTCGACCCCGAGGGGGTGAAGGAAGTCCAGCGGAAGACCTTCGACACGCTCCGCCAGACGTACCGCTTCTTCGCCCTCTACGCCGGGCTGGAGGGGTGGGCGCCGGGCGGCGACGATCCGCGTGCCGAAGACCGGTCGGTGCTCGACCGCTGGCTCCTCTCGCGGCTGGCGTCGGTGACGGCGGAGGTGACGGAGGACCTGGAGGGGTACAACCTCACGCACGCCGCCCGCGCCGTGGGCGACTTCGTCGTCGAGGACCTCTCCAACTGGTACGTCCGCCGCTCGCGCGACCGCTTCTGGGGGAACGCGGACCGGGCCGACACCCGTGCCGCGTTCGCCACCCTCCACGAGGCGCTGTCGACGGTGGCGCGGCTGATGGCGCCGGTCGCCCCCTTCCTCGCCGACTGGCTCCACCGCGCGCTGGAGGGCGACGACCGGAGCGTCCACCTGGCGGACTTCCCCCCGGCCGACCGCGCGCGGATCGATGCGGGGCTGGAGCGGGGGATGGAGGCCGTCCGCACCCTCTCCACCCTCGGCCGCGCCGCGCGGGAAGAGGTGGGGATCCGCGTCCGCCAACCGCTCGGCACCGTGTACTGCGTTGTTCCGACGGGATTTCCCGTGAGCGAAGACCTCCTGGCGATTCTTCGCGACGAGCTGAACGTCCGCGGGGTGGAGTTCATGGACCACGCCGAGGAGCTGGTGAGCTTCAGCGCGAAGCCGAACTTCAAGGCGCTCGGCGCCGCGTTCGGGAAGCGCACCCCGAAGGTGGCCGACGCCATCCGCGCCCTCGACTCGGCCGCGCTCGCCGCCTTCCGCCGCGGCGAGCCGCTCTCGGTCGACGCCGACGGGGAGGCGGTGGCGCTGGCCCCCGAGCACCTGGAGATCGTCCAGCACGCGCAGGGCGACTTCGTGGTGGAGGCCGAGGCCGGCTTCACGCTGGCGCTCGACCCCACGCTGACCCCCGAGCTCCGCGCCGAGGGGCTGGCGCGCGAGGTGGTCAACCGCGTGCAGAAGCTGCGGAAGGACACCGGCCTCGAGGTCTCCGACCGGATCCGCCTGGGCGTCTTCGGCGACGACTCCGACCTGCACGACGCCCTGCGCGGCTTCGGCGACCTCGTCGCGCGCGAGACGCTGGCCGTGGAGCTGGAGGTGGGATCGGCCACCGACTTCGCCGGGTATGAAGCCGACCGCGAGGTGGACCTGGACGGCGTGCCCGCGACGATCGCGCTGGCGAGGAGCAAGTCCTGAGTCCTAAGTCCTAAGTATAGATTACCCGGACACTTAGGACTCAGCACTCAGGACTCAGGACTTGGCACTTCGAGCTTCAACTTTGAAGGACGCGAACCCCAATGAGTGAAACGGTGATGACGAGCGAGAGCCGGCCCGTGGCGGCCCCGGGCGACGAGACCGGGCGCAAGGCCGCCCTCTACGCCGGCCTGGTGGGCGGGGTGATCGTCCTCGACCAGCTGACCAAGTGGGTGGTGGAGCGGAGCATGCGCCTCTACGACCCCATCCCGGTGATGGGCGACTTCTTCCGCCTGACCTTCATCTACAACCGAGGCGCCGCCTTCGGCATCCACGCGGGCGAGTGGTCGCGGTGGATCTTCTCGGTGCTGGCCGCCGTTGCGGTGGTCGTCCTCTTCGTGATGTACCGCGGCACCGCGTGGAAGGACAAGCTCCGCCTCATCGCCATCGCGGCGGTGACCGGGGGCGCCATCGGGAACCTGATCGACCGCGTCCGCTCCTCCCGCGGGGTGGTCGACTTCCTCGACCTCGGCTTCGGCGACGTCCGCTGGCCGGTCTTCAACATCGCCGACATCGCCGTCACCCTGGGCGCGCTGGCGCTCGCCGTCTCGCTCTGGCGCGAGGAGCAGGCCATCGAGCAGGAGCTCGATGTCGAGCAGACCTGACGCGGAGCCCGTCGCGCTCACGGTCGACGAAGAGACCGGCGAGCGGCTCGACAGCTGGCTGGCGGCGCGGCTGGGCGTCTCGCGCTCCCGCGCCGCGCAGTGGATCGAGGACGGGAAGGTGCTGCTGAACGGGCGGCCGCCGAAGAAGCGCGACCGCCCCGCGCCCGGCGACCGCCTGGAGGTCCGCGTCCCCCCGCCCGAGCCCTCCGACGTCGCGCCGGAGGCCATCCCCCTCCACATCGTCTGGCAGGACGCCGACCTGGCGGTGATCGACAAGCCCGCCGGGCTCGTCGTGCACCCGGCCGCCGGCCACCGCTCGGGGACGCTGGTCAACGCCCTCCTCCACGCCCTCGGCGACCTCTCGGGGATCGGCGGCGTCCTCCGGCCGGGGATCGTCCACCGCCTCGACAAGGACACCTCCGGCCTCCTCCTCGTCGCCAAGCACGACGACGCCCACCGCGCCCTCTCGGCCGCCCTCAAGGCCCGCGAGATCCGCCGCGCCTACCTCACCGCCTGCTGGGGCCACCTCCCGCAGGAGCGGATCACCGTCGACGCCCCGATCGGCCGCCACTCCACCGACCGGAAGCGGATGGCGGTCGTCCCGGACGGTCGCCCCGCGCGGACGCACTTCACCCGCCTGGAGCGGTGGAAGGCCGCCGACCTCCTCCGCGCCGAGCTCGAGACCGGCCGCACCCACCAGATCCGCGTCCACCTCCTCCACGTGGGCCACCCGGTGGTCGGCGACCGCACGTACGCGCTGGGTCGCGAGAAGGGGATCGGCGGCGCCGAACGGACGTGGGCGAGGGCGCTGGCGAAGCGCGTCCCCCGCCAGTTCCTCCACGCCGCCGAGCTCCGCTTCCGCCACCCCCGCACCGGCGAGGAGCTGCGCTTCGAGTCGCCCCTCCCGGACGACCTGGCGCGAGCCGCGGCGTGGGCGCGGGGGGCCGACATCCACCCCGGCGGCTGAAGCCGCTGCGCCGCTGCAACAAAGGCGCAAAGTCCGCCTGCGCGGACCCCGGCCGCGGCATCCGCGCGGAAAGCGGGCGTCTGCCCATGCCTCGGAATGCGCGATCCCCGTATCGCGCGACGATGCCGACGAAGCAGTCCGCGAAGGCGGACTTCGCGCCGTCGTTGCCGCGGCTTCAGCCGCCCGGCGCGGGGCCGGCTCGCCGCACTCGCGCACCGCGGTAACATCCCTCCGGGCCGTTTCTTGACCCCGCCCACCCCGTCCGCTATACTGACACGCTCAAATCCCAGAGCGGGTGTTTCCCTTCAGGCGGCGATGCTCCACACCGACACCGAAGACCCGACCGCAGCGGCGGACGCCGCCGAGGCGGCCGAGCCCGAGCGCATGGTGCTGCTGGTGCTCGGCGAGCACCGTTTCGCGGTGCCCATCGCGCGCGTGCGCGAGGTCATCGACGCCCGGCCCTACACCCCGCTCCCCGGGAGCGGCGACCACGTCTGCGGGCTCATCAACCTCCGCGGGCGGATCGTCACCGTGATCGACCTGGGCGCCCGCCTCAACCTCCCCCCGGCGCGCGCGGTCCCCGAGCACAGCATCGTGATCGTGGAGCACCGCGGCCGGCTCGTCGGGGTGGCCGTCGAGGCGGTGGCCCGCATCGTCGTGGTCGATCCCGAATCGCTCCAGACCTCGGCCGAGACCCTCCGGTCGCTCCGCATCGACCGGGCGTACCTGCGGGGCGTCGGCGAGGTGGACGACGAGATCTTCGTCGCCGTCGACCCCGACGAGGTCCTCGGCCCCATCCTGGCCTGACGCCCCGGCCGGCCACTCCCTGAACCCACGCCCCCAGGCGGAGGCTCGATGAGTCAAACCGTGTTGATCTGCGACGACGCCATCTTCATGCGGACGATGATCGGCGACATCCTCACCCAGGCCGGCTTCCAGATCGTGGGAGAAGCCGAGACCGGCGTGCAGGCCGTCGAGAAGTACCGGCAGTACAAGCCCGATCTCGTGACCATGGACATCGTCATGCCCGACATGGGCGGGATCGACGCCGTCCGCGAGATCATGAAGGAGGACCCCTCCGCCAAGATCCTCATGTGTTCCGCCATGGGCCAGCAGGCGCTGGTCATCGAGGCCATCCAGGCCGGCGCCCGCGACTTCGTCGTCAAGCCCTTCCAGCCCTCGCGGGTGCTGGAGGCGGTGCAGCGGGTCCTGGGCTGAACAAGAAAAGAAGTCCTAAGTGCTGAGTCCCGAGTCCTGAGTAACAGCACCCATTTAGGACTCAGGACTCAGGACTCAGGACTCAGGACTTTCTCCCGAAGAATTTCCCCCGCCTCCGGGCCCGATGGAACTGTCGCAGTACGGCGAGCTCTTCCTCTCCGAGTCGCGCGAGCACGTCTCGGCGATCAACCACCTCCTCCTCACCCTGGAAGCGGATCCGGGGTCGCGCGAGGCGGTGGAGGGGGTGTTCCGCGCCGTGCACACCATCAAGGGGATGTCGGCGACGATGGGGTACCGCGCCGTCGCGGACCTCTCGCACGAGATGGAGAACCTCCTCGACCGCGTCCGCCAGGGGCACGTCGCCCCCGACGCCGACACGGTCGACCTCCTCTTCGCCGCCTGCGACGCCCTGGAGGGCGCCATCGAGGCCGCCGTCGAGGAGCGCGACGACGAGGGCGGGCACGACGACCTCCTCGCCCGCCTCCGCGCCGCCGCCGGCGACGACCGCGCCTTCGACCTCTACGCCCCCGCCCTCGACCTGAGCGGCGCGGCGCCGTCCGCCGGCGCCGAGGAGATCGTCCCGGGCGACCTCGCCCTCGATGGGGCCGACGCGGGCGAGGGGGCGCTGGACGTGGAGATCGCCGTCGCGCGCGACGCCCTCCTCCCGGGGGTGCGCGCCTTCATGGCGCTCAAGCGGGCGCGGGAGCTGGGCGAGGTGAGCGGGATCGCCCCTTCCGAGGCCGCCCTCAACGAGCCGGAGTTCACGGGCTCGGTCCGCTTCGTGCTCCGAACCGAGCGGGACGCCGGCGAGGTCCGCGCCGCCCTCCTGGCCGTGGGCGACCTGGACGCGGTGACGGTGGCGGCGCACGGCGCCGCGGACGCCTCGCCCGCGCCGATGCGGGCGGGGGAAGGCGCGTCGGCCGAGGCGGCGCCCGAGGAGTCGCGGGCCGGGGCGGCGGCGCGGTCGCGGCACATCCGGGTGGACCTCCGCCGGCTGGACGCGCTGATGAACAGCGTGGGCGAGCTGGTGATCGTCCGCGACCGGCTCCGGCGGCTGGCCGGGGGCGGGGCGCCCGAGATGGCCGAGGCGGTCGACCAGGCGTCGCGGCTGGTGTCGGAGCTCCAGGACGAGATCATGCGCGCCCGCGTGGCGCCGGTCTCGCAGGTCTTCGACCGCTTCCCCCGGCTGGTGCGCGACGCCGCGCGGTCGCTCGGCAAGAAGGTGGACTTCGTCATCGAGGGGAAGGAGATCGAGCTCGACCGCTCGATGCTCGACGAGATCGGCGACCCCCTCGTCCACCTCCTCCGCAACTCGCTCGACCACGGGATCGAGGCCCCCGGCGAGCGGCGCGCGGCCGGGAAGCCGGAGACGGGGACGCTCCGCCTGGTGGCCGCCCGCGAGCGGAGCCGGATCGTCATCCGCGTCGAGGACGACGGCCGCGGGATCCAGCGCGAGGCCGTCCTCCGCAAGGCGATCGCGACGGGGATGGTGAGCGCCGCCGAGGCCGAGGCGATCCCCGACGAGGAGGTGTACCGGCTCCTGACCCGCGCGGGGTTCTCGACCGCCGAGAAGGTGACCGACGTCTCCGGGCGCGGGGTGGGGCTCGACGTGGTGGCGACGCGCGTCCGCGCGCTGGGCGGGATGCTGGAGATCGCCAGCGAGCCGGGGCGGGGGACGTCGATGACGCTCCAGCTCCCGCAGACGCTGGCCATCGTCCGCGCCCTCCTGGTGCGGCAGAGCGGCGAGACGTACGCCCTCCCCCTCACCCACGTGGGCGAGACGGTGCACCTCCTCCCGGGCGAGGTGGGGAGCGTGAAGGGGAAGACGGTGGCCTTCATCCGCGACGAGGTGGTCCCGCTCCTCGCCCTCCGCGGCATCCTGCGGGTGAACGGGACGCGCCCCGAGGGCGAGAAGCGCCCGGCGGTGATCCTGGAGGTGGGGGAGCAGCGGGTGGGGCTGGAGGTCGACCAGCTGCTGGGGCAGCAGGAGATCGTGGTCAAGCAGTTCGACACCACCACCGACACCCTCCGCCTCTTCTCGGGCGCCACCATCCTCTCCGACGGCCGGCCGGCGCTGATCCTCGACGCCGGGAGCGTGCTGGCGGCGGCGGCGGCGTGAGGACGGCGCGTACGACGCCCGGGCACCGGGCACCTGGCACTGGGCACTTCTCTAGACGGACGATGATCCGATGACGCTCGACCTGCGGGACCTGGGGGCGATCCAGCTCGACGCCCTGCGCGAGGTGTCGAACATGGGGGCGGGACACGCGGCCACCGCGCTCTCGCAGATGACCAACACGCGGATCATGATCAACGTCCCGCGGCTGCAGGTGACGCCGCTGGAGGAGGTCCCCGAGATCATGGGGAACGCCGAGGAGGTGGTCGCCGCGGTGCTGATGCACATGCTGGGCGACCTCACCGGGCGCACCCTCCTGATCTTCCCGCGCAACGCCG
This sequence comes from Longimicrobium sp., assembly GCA_036259235.1. Lineage (GTDB taxonomy): Bacteria > Gemmatimonadota > Gemmatimonadetes > Longimicrobiales > Longimicrobiaceae > Longimicrobium. The sequence goes on from DATACF010000460.1 coordinate 9,977, forward strand.
CCATGCGGCTGGCGGAGATCCTCCTCCACCGCCCGCAGGGCTCCAGCCACGTCTTCGGCGAGCTGGAGCAGAGCGCCATCAAGGAGGCCGGCAACATCCTGTCGGCGGCGTACATGAACGCCCTCTCCGACTTCATGGGGCTCATGCTGCTGCCGTCGGTGCCGTCGCTGGTGATCGACCTCTGCGGCGCGGTGCTGACGACCGCGTACACCAACTTCGGGCACGAGCGGGACTTCGTCTTCTGCATCCAGACCGAGTTCCTGATGGACGGCGACGAGGTGGTGCAGGGGCAGTTCCTCCTCCTCCCCGACGTCGAGAGCCTCGAGATCATCCTCCAGGCGATCCGCCTTGCCTGACCCGCAGGACGCCCCGGCTCCCGAGTCGCGCCCGCCCCACTCCGAGCGCGACCTGCGCATCCTCCGCGGCTTCGCCCAGCGCATCGACGCGGCGGACGCGGGCGCGCACAACAACCTGGGGGTCCTGTACTTCAACAAGGGCCTCCACGAGGAGGCGATCCACCAGTTCCAGCGCGCGCTGGCCATCGACCCCAAGATGGTCGTGGCCCAGCGCAACCTCGAGATCGCCTACTTCAACACCGGCTACTACGACCGCCTGATCTCGGAGCTGCGCGAGCGGCTGCGGGAGGACCCCACGGACGCCGACGCGCGCACCCGGCTGGCCCAGGCGTACCTCAACACCGGCGACCACGCGGGCGCGGTCGCCGAGCTCAAGCGCGTCCTGGCGCAGGCCCCGGACGACCTGGAGACGCTGATCCGGCTGGGGCAGGCCGAGAAGGCGGGGGGGAGCTTCGAGGCGGCGATGGAGTGGTTCCTCCGCGCCCTGGAGATGGACCCCGACTCGGCGGTGCTCCGCTTCTCGGTGGGCGAGCTCTACTACAACCGGGGGCTCAACGAGGAGGCGCTCCGCGAGCTCTCTCGCGCCGTCGAGCTCAACCCCGACCTCGCCGACGCCCACTACGTCCTGGCCTTCGTCTACGGCGACATGGGCGAGATGGAGAAGGCGGCGGCGGCGTCGCGCCGGGCCATGCAGCTCAACCCGCAGTACGCCAAGGCGCAGACCAACCTCTCCCTCGACCGCTACAGCACCGCGCGCTACCAGGAGCTGGTGGGCGGGCGCGTCCGCCGCCCCGAGGTGGCCACCGGCGAGGCGCTGGCGCACTACAACCTGGGCGTCGCCTTCCGCCAGAAGGCGCTCTACGACGAGGCGCTCCGCGAGTTCGCCCGGGCGCTGGAGCTCGGCGAGGAGCCGATGCTGGCCCGCCAGGCCACCGCCGAGGTCTACCTCCTCCAGGGGAAGACCTCGCAGGCGCTCGACCTCTACGACCGGCTCCTGGCCGAAGACGAGAAGAGCCCCAAGCTCTGGAACGAGCGGGGGGCCTGCCTCCACCAGACGGGCGACGTCGACGGCGCCGAGACCAGCTACCGCCGGGCGCTGGAGAGCGACCCCGCGTACGCGCTGGCGTGGAACAACCTGGGCGTCGTCCGCCTCCACCGGGGGGACCCGGACGGCGCCGAGGCGTCGTTCGCCGAGGCCGTGTCGCTGCGCCCGGGGTTCGTGGACGCGTGGAGCAACCGGGGGCTGATGTACCTCCGCCGCGGGCGCCACGGCCCTGCGCTCGACGCGTACCGCGCGGCGCTCCGGGCCAACCCCGAGGCCGCGGCGGCGTGGAACGGGATCGGCGCGGTGCTGATGGAGACGCGGCGGTACGAGGAGGCGCGCAACGCCTTCGCCCGCGCCGTCGAATCGGACCCCAACCACGCCGAGGCGCGGTACAACCTCTCCTTCGTCCTCTCCAACCTGGGCGACTTCGAGGGGGCGCTCCGCGAGACCAAGCGGGCGCTGGAGCTCAACCCGTACTACACGACGCCGCGCTACAAGCTCTCCATCGACCTCCAGTTCGAGTACGCCGAGGTCCTGGCCCCCGAGCTGGACGCGGCCGAGCGGATCACCGACGAGCGCGGCGTCGAGAGCTTCACCTTCGACGACTCGGCGCTCGACGCCATCTTCGCCGACCTGGCGCCCCAGCCCGCCGCCGAGGCGCCGGCCGGCCCCCCGGCGGACGCCTTCGCGCTCGCGGAGGACTACCTCTCGAAGGGGCTGCTGGACCGCGCGCTGGCCGAGATCCGCCGCGTCGCCGTCGCCGGGGCCGACCCCGTGCAGGCGGCGCTGCTCACCGCGCAGATCTTCCTCCGCCAGGGGCTCGACGGCGAGGCGCTGGAGCGGTACGACGCGGCGCTCGCCCGGCTGGAGGGGCAGGGGTGGGGGGCCGACCACTCGCGCGCCTGGAGCGGGCGCGCCCGCGCGCTCCTCCGCCTGGGCCGCCTCCCCGAGGCGCGCGAGGCCGCCGAGACGGTGCGCGCCCACGACGCGGACCGGGTGGAGAACCTCCAGGTCCTCGGCGAGGCGCTCCTCCTCCAGGGCGACGCGCCGGAGGCGGTGCGCGTCTTCTCGCGCGCCTGCGAGCTGGCGCCGAAGGACCCGGCGCTGCTGCGCCACCTGGGCCGCGCGGCGACCGCCGCGGGGCGGGCGGACGACGCCGAGCGGGCGCTCCGGCTGGCGGTGAAGCTCGACCCCGACTTCGTGGCCGCGCGGCTGGAGCTGGGGCGGCTCTACCTCGACCGCGGCCGCGTGGACGACGCGGTCCGCGAGGCGCAGGCCGCGCTCGACGTCCTCCCCACCTACTCCGACGGGGCGCTCCTCCTGGCGCAGGCGCTCCGGGCGGGGGGGCGGCACGCGGAAGCCGTGGACGCGCTGGTCGACCTCCTGGCGGGCGACCCGTACCACTTCGACGCCCTCCTCCTGTTGGGCCAGGCGCTCCTGGACGACGGGCGGCGCGGCGACGCGCGGACGGCCTTCGAGCGGGTGCTGAAGTTCGACGCGGGCCGCGCCGACGCCCTCTTCCACCTGGGGATGGTGGCGGCGGCCGAGCGGCGCTTCCGCGAGGCGATCGACCTCTGGCGGCGCGCCGTGGAGGCCGACCCCGAGGGCGCCTTCGCCGAGCCGGCGCGCGACAACATCGAGACGGCGCTGGAGATCGCCCACGTCTTCCGCACTCCGGCGGCCTCCGCGCCGAGCGCATAAGCCATGGCCATCGAGGGACCGCTCCGCGAGCTTGCGCTCAGCGACGTCTTCCAGCTCCTGGACCTCTCCCGCAAGACGGGGACGCTCACCATCACCCAGGAGGGGCGCCACCGCCCCGCCGTGGTGCGCTTCGACCGCGGCGCGGTGACCTCCGCCGAGCTGGGCGAGGCCAGCGAGCGGATCGGGCACCTGCTGCTCCGCGCCGGGAAGGTGACCGAGCGCGACATCGAGACGGCGCGCCAGGCGCAGGGGCGGGGGCAGCCGCGGCCGCTGGGGACGCTCCTGGTGGAGCAGGGGGCGGTCGCGGCGCCCGACGTCCAGCGGCAGCTCCGCTTCCAGATCGAGGAGACGGTCTACGACCTGATCCAGTGGAAGGACGGCTACTTCCGCTTCGAGGAGGGGCCGGGGACGCAGAACGGGATCGTGTCGGTCCGCGTCCCCACCGAGTCGCTCCTGATGGAGGCGGCGCGGCGGGTCGACGAGTGGAGCACGCTGGAGTCGCGCGTCCCCCACATGGGCGTCATCCCCGCGCTCACCTCCGAGAGCGCCGAGGGGCCCACCCTCGACCTCCACCCCACCGAGTGGGAGGTGCTGGCCGAGATCGACGGGTCGCGGACGCTGAAGGAGATCGCCGCCAACCTGGGGCGGAGCGACTTCGACGTCGCGAAGATCGTCTACGGGATGGTGACCACCGGGATCGTGGAGATCCTGGAGGAGCGCCCCGCCGCGCCCCCGCCCGGGGTCGCGATGGACCGGCCGCTCCGCGACGCGCTGGGCGAGGCGCGGCTGGCGCTCTCGGACGGCCACGCCGACCGGGCCCGCCGCCTCCTCGACGACCTGGCCCGCGCGCACCCGGACCAGCCGGAGGTGTGGCTCCTCCTGGCCCAGGCGCAGCGGCGGCTGGGGCGGTGGGGCGAGGCGACGATCTCGCTGGGGCGGGCCGCCGCGCTCGACCCGCTGGCCGCGCCGACGTACTACCACCTGGGCTTCGCGGCCGCGCACGGGGGCGACCTCCACCGGGCCCGCGAGGCGTGGGGGACCTACCTCCGCCTGGAGGACGGCGACCGCGCCCGCCGCGCCAACGCCGAGCGGGCGGTGGCCGCCGCCGAGGAGCTCCTGGCCGCCATGGACGAGGAGGCCGCGTGAGCGCCACGCCGCAGCAGGTCCGCCTCTGGAGCGACGAGGTCGCCGCCGATCCCGGGAGCCGCGCCTTCCTCCCCCTCGCCGAGCACTACCGCGCGGCCGGGCGGCGCGACGCCGCGCTCCGCCTGGTGATCCGCGGGCTGGAGCGCCACACGCACGACGTGGAGGCGCACTACCTGTTGGGGCTCCTCTACCGCGACGGTGGGGAGCTGGTGAAGGCGTTCGACGAGTGGGACATCGCGCTCGCGCTCTCTCCCGAGCACCAGGGGTCGCGCCGCGAGATCGGGCTCCTCTGCGCGGCGCGGGGCGAGTGGGAGCTGGCGGTGCGCCACCTGGAGAAGGCGCGCGAGGGCGACTTCGAGGACGAGGAGGTCCGGCTGGCGCTGGAGGACGCCTGGACGCGCGTCCACGGCGCCGCCGCGCCCCCGGTGGAGCTCCCCGCCGAGATCGCGCCCCCGGAGGCGCCCGTGGCGGCGTCCGCGCCCGTCGCGACGACGCCGCCCGTCGCGCCGGCTCCGGCCGAGACGAGGGCGCCGGCCGAGACGGTGACGGCGCCGTCCGCGTCGTCGTCGGAAGGCGGAGGGTGGGGCGGGGGGCGCGAGTTCGACGCGCTCCTGGCCGAGTTCGGGGCGCTGGGGGGAGAGCGGGGGATCGTGGGGGCGGTGATGCTGGACGCGCAGGGGTACGTGGTGGCCGGGGGGATGATGGTGAGCGGGCGCGACCGGGGCCCCGAGATCGCCGCCGTCCTCTCCGGGGCGTCGACGGAGGCCGAGCGCGCCGTGCGCCACCTGAAGCTGGGCGCGTGGAAGGGGATTCTGGTGGAGACCCCCGACGCGGTGGTCCGCCTCTCGCCCACGGGCGACGGGGGGATGGTGGCGGTGGCGGGGCGGCGCGACGTGCCCATGGGATGGGTCCTCCGCGTGGCCGCGCGCGCCCGCGACGCGGCGGCCCGCTTCCTCGCGGCGATGGGGGGGCGGTGAGCGCGTACGGCGAGCTGCTGGAGCGCGTCAACCGGGTCCCCGGGGTGCGCGGCTCCATGGTGGTGGCGCTCGAGGACGGCCTGATCGTCGAGGAAGACCTCATGTACGGGGTCCCCGGCGAGGCGGTGGCCGCCCTGGTGGCCTCCATCTTCCGCCGCGCCCGCCGTTCTGTGGAGGCCGCCGACTTCGGGGCCGCCTCCTTCGTGCAGGTGGAGGGCGACGAGGGGCTCCTCTTCGCGGCCACGCCCCCCCAGCTGGGCGACCTGGCGCTGGTGGTGATCGCCGAGAGCTGGGTCAACGTGGGGCTGGTGCGCCTGGAGGCGGCGAAGGTGGTCGAGGCGCTGGGATGAGGCGCGCCGACCTGGCCCAGTTCGTGGGGACGCTCGCCGCGCCGGTCGACCGCTTCGCCCGCGAGGCGGGCTTGAGGCTCGTCCTCCTGATCAACGAGAGCGGGCAGGTGCTGGCGCAGCGGGGGTTCGCGCGGGCGCTGGACGTGATGGGCGTAGCCTCGCTGGGCGCGGGGATCCACGCCTCGTCGCAGGCGCTGGCGGTGATGCTGGGGGAGGGGGGCTTCCGCCACCTCCACCAGGGGGGCGCGCAGGCGCAGGTCTTCATCGGCCCCTTCCGCACCCCGGCCGAGGACCTGATCGCCATCGCCGTCTTCGGCGAGGACTCGTCGATCGGGCTGGTGCAGGTCTTCTTCGCCGAGTTCGTCGCCGAGGTCTCCGCGCTCCCCGGGTGGGCGCAGGCGCGTCCCACGCGCGACGCGCAGGCCTTCGAGCGCGACCTGGTGGCCGGGCTGGAGCAGGTCTTCGGCGACGGGACGGCGTAGGCGCCGCTCCCGGGCGCGACATTTCCGATTTTTCCGGCGGCGGGGCGCGTCTTTCGCGCGCTCCCCTTCGCCTGAAGGCAGACGCGAGCGATCCATGTCCCTGGTCAACTACTCGACCCGCGAGATCACCTCCAAGATCGTCTACTACGGTCCGGGGCGGAGCGGGAAGACGACGAACCTCCAGTACATCTACGGCCAGGTGCCCGAGGAGCGCCGCGGCCGGATGGTGTCGCTGGCCACGGAGACCGACCGGACGCTCTTCTTCGACTTCCTCCCGCTCGACCTGGGGACGATCTCGGGGTTCCAGACGCGCTTCCAGCTCTACACCGTCCCCGGGCAGGTCTACTACGACGCCACGCGGAAGCTGGTGCTCCAGGGGGCCGACGGGGTGGTGTTCGTGGCCGACAGCCAGCGGGCGCTCCGCGACGAGAACGTGGAGAGCTTCCGCAACCTCCAGGTCAACCTCCTGGAGCAGGGGGTCGACCCGCGGCAGATCCCCATCGTCCTCCAGTACAACAAGCGCGACCTCCCGGACGTGATGACGCTGGAGGAGATGGACGACCTCCTCAACTACCGCGACCTCCCGCGCTACCAGGCCAGCGCGCTCGCCGGCCAGGGCGTCTTCGACACGCTTCGCGGGATCAGCGAGCAGGTCCTCAAGCGCCTCTCCCAGCGCTTCGGCCGGAGCGTCGCCCCCGCGGGGTGAATCGGGGCTTTCGGGGATGCCGGAACGAAGAAAGGACGGGATCGTGGGTCCCGTCCTTCGTCGTCTCCGCGCTCCTCCGTTCCGATGCGGAGACTGGCCTGGTTCAAGACTCTCACAGGGGGCACAGAGGACACAGAGGGGCTCCCGTCGCTCCGCCGTTCCCCCGTGTCCCCTGTGCCCCCCGTGAGAGACCCGGGGTGAGAGCGGGTCGGAACGAAGGGGACGGAGCGCGCGCCCGCGGGGTGGCGGCTTCCGGTCTAGCCTCTTCGCCTCCCATGACATAGCTTCACGCATCCCCAGATCGACGATGCGCCGATCGGCCGCCCAGACCGCGAGCTCATGAGGTTCGAGCAGGACCCCCGCTTCACCTTCGACACCTACGTCGTCGGCCCCGGCAACCGGATGGCCGCGGCCGCCGCGCGCCGTGCCGCCGAGTCGCCGGGGACCAGCTACAACCCGCTCTACGTCTACGGCGCCCCCGGAGTCGGCAAGACGCACCTCCTGCACGCGCTCGCCGCCCACGGCCGGGCGGTGCGCCCCGAGCTGCGCGTCGACTACCGCACCGCCGACGCCCTGGTCGACGACGTCTCCTCGGCCGTGGCGGCGGGGAACGTCGACGCCTTCCGCGACACCCTCCTGGAGGCCGGGCTCCTCCTGATCGACGGCGCCCACCGCCTGGCCGCCAAGCAGCGCACCCAGGAAGAGCTCCTCGCCGTCTGGGACGACCTCCTCCGCGCCGGGACGCAGGTCGTCGTCGCCGCCGAGCGCCCGCCGGCCGAGCTGGAGGGGGTCGACGAGCGGCTGAAGGCGAAGCTGGCCGGCGGCCTCGTGGTCGACGCCGGCCGCCCCGACGCCGAGACGCGGCTGGCCATCGTCCGGCAGGGGGCCGAGGCGCGGGGAATGGCGCTGGCGAGCGGGGTCGACGACCTCCTGGCCAACCTCCCGCTGGAGGGCGCCCGCGAGCTCCACGCAGGCCTCGACCGGATCGCCCGCGTCCAGAGCGACGAGGGGCGGAGCGTCGAGGCCGCCGAGGTGGCGGGGATCGTGGGCGTCGGCGGCGGCGAGCCCGCGCCGCTCGACGAGTTCAGCGCCTTCCTCTCCGACATCGCCTTCACCGTCGAGCAGCTGGTCGAGACCGACCCGTGGCGGAAGCGCCTCGCCGAGGCCATCCTCCGCTACGAGGGCGAGGGGGTCCGCACCCGCCGCCTCGAGGCCGCCCTCGACGCCGACTCGGCCCCCAACGTCGACGCCCTCCTCGAAGGCTTCGCGAAGGACGTCGAGCGGCTGCGCGCCGTGCGGAAGGAGCTGGCCGAGGTCGACGCCGAGGCCGCGCACGCCTCCGTCCTGGCCGACCCCGACCGGGTGCCCGAGGCCGAGGCGATCCTCCTCTCCGCGAAGGCCGCCGCCGAGCGGAAGGCCGAGGCCGCGCCCCCCGCGCCGCCGGTCGACCGGTGGTACTTCAACAACGCCGAGAAGGTGGCGTGGACGTGGCTGGCGCTCGAGGACCGGGTGATCGAGGAGCTGGCCTGAGATGGCGATCAAGGGCAACCTCCGCGAGGCGAGCCTCCCCGACGTCCTCCAGCTCCTGGCCATGGGGCAGAAGACGGGGTGCCTGTCGCTGACCGACCGGTCGAGCTTCGGCTACATCTACTTCGACCGCGGCCGGATCACCTACGCCTCCATCGTCAACCGCCGCGACCGGCTGGGCGACCTCCTGGTCAAGAACGGGCTCCTGGAGGCGAATGACCTCTTCGCGGCCATCGACGAGCAGGCGAAGACGCCGGGGGAGCGGCTGGGCGAGATCCTCATCCGGCGCGGGGCCATCACCCGCGAGCAGCTGGAGCAGTACATCCGCATCCAGATCGAGGAGGCGGTCTACTTCCTCTTCACCTGGCACCAGGGGACGTTCCAGTTCGAGCCCGACCAGCGCCCCGAGGAGGGCGCCATGCGGGTGTCGATCAACCCCGAGAACCTCCTCCTGGAGGGCGCCCGGCGGATCGACGAGTGGAGCCTGATCGAGAAGAAGATCCCCTCGCTGGAGCTGGTCTTCGAGATCGACCGGGCCAAGCCGGTCGACGGGGTGGAGCTCTCGGAGGAGCAGCGGAAGATCCTCCCGCTCGTCGACGGGAAGCGGAGCGTGCAGGAGATCATCGACGAGTCGGGGATGGTGGAGTTCGACGTGGGGAAGGCGCTCTTCGGCCTCATCCAGGCCGGCTTCGCGCACCCCGTCGGCCGCCGCGCCCCCGAGGTCAAGGAGGTCCCCAAGGCGCGGATCGACGAGCACCGCAACCTGGGGATCGCCTTCTACAAGACGGCGATGTACGAGGAGTCGACGCGCGAGTTCCGGCGGGTGGCCGAGCTCCAGCCGCAGAACGCCGACGCCCGCTTCCACCTGGGGCTCATCGGCCTCCGCAAGGGCGACGACCGCTTCGCGCTCCGCTACTTCAAGGAGGTCGTGGAGCTGGGTGGGGTGCGCCCCACCGCGCTCCACGACATGGCGCTCTCGCTGGAGCGGCTGGGGCGGCTGAACGACGCCCGCCTGGCGGTGGAGGAGGCCGCGCGGCTGGCGCCGAAGCGCCCGCAGGTCCACCTCTCGCGCGCCATCCTCCTCCTCAAGGGGGGCGATCCCCACGCGGCGGCCGAGGCGTTCGCCCGCTACCGCGACCTCCTGGGGAGCGCGAAGGCGCCGGCCGCCTACTACGCCTTCGCGCTCCTGGCCGAGGCCGCGGCGGGGCGGGCCGACGAGGCGGTGCGGCTGGGGGAGGAGGGGACGGCGGCGCACCCGCACGCCTGGGCCGTGCACCTCCACCTGGGCGCGGTGCGCGAGCGGCGGGGCGAGTGGGAGCCGGCCGAGGCGAGCTACCGCCGCGCGGTGGAGGAGGACGGCGAGATGCCGCAGGCGCACAAGGCGCTCGGCGACGCGCTCTACCGGCGCGGGGCGTACGACGAGGCCGCCGAGTGCTACCGGCGGGCCATCCAGCTCGACCCCGAGCTCGGCGACGACGTCTACTTCCGGCTGGGGAACATCCACTACAAGAAGATGGAGCGCGCCGAGGCGGTCACCCTCTGGCGGATGGCGCTGGGGATCAACCCGGGGAACTCGGTGGTGCGGACCAACCTGGAGCTGGTGGAGAACGTCCTCCGATGAGCTCCACGCCGCCGCCGCCGTTCTTCCCCTTCTCGCTCCCCCTGGAGGGCGACGAGGAGGAGCTGGAGAAGCTCAAGCGCAAGATCGAGCGCGACCGGGGCTTCAACTGCTCGTTCTACAAGGACAAGTGCCTCCGCCGCCGGATCGCGGTGCGGATGCGCGCCCGCGGCCAGCGCACCTTCGCCGAGTACGCGGCGCTCCTCGACCGCGAGCCGGGCGAGTACGAGCCGCTCCTGGACACGCTCACCATCAACGTCACCAAGTTCTTCCGCAACCTGGAGACGTGGGAGGCGGTGGAGGCGCAGGTCCTCCCCGCGCTCTTCGCCACGCGCGGCCCCATCCGCGTCTGGAGCGCGGGGTCGGCCAGCGGCGAGGAGGCGTACACCGCCTCGATCCTGATGCACGAGTGGGCCGAGAAGCACGGGAAGACGGCCGAGCTGCAGCGCGTCCGGATCGTGGGGACGGACATCGACCGGCGGAGCCTGGACGCGGCGCGCGAGGGGGTCTACCCCGAGCTGTCGATGGGCGAGACGCCGCCGAAGATCCTCCAGAAGTGGTTCTCGCCGGGGCCGCCGTTCCGGATCCGCCCCGAGGCGCAGCGCAACGTGAGCTTCGTCCGGCGCGACATGATCTCGGGGGAGCCCGAGCGCGAGCAGAGCCTGATCTTCTGCCGGAACGTGGTGATCTACTTCGACCGCGAGATCCAGGAGCGGCTCTTCAAGGACTTCTACGACGCGCTCGTTCCCGGGGGCTTCCTGGTGATGGGGAAGGTGGAGACGCTGATCGGCGTCGCCCGGACGCTCTTCCGCCCGGTGAACAACCGCGAGCGGATCTTCCAGAAGCCCGCATGACGCCGCCGCGGCAGACCTTCGTGAAGGTGGCCCAGCACGCCACCGGGGCCTCGGGCGACACCCTGGTGACGCTGGGGCTGGGGTCGTGCGTGGCGATCCTCCTCCACGACCGCATGGCCGGGGTGGGGGGGCTGGCCCACGTCCTCCTCCCCGAGCCGGCGCTGGCGCGCGACCAGAGCAACCCGTCGAAGTTCGCGGCGACCGCGGTGCCGCTGATGATCGAGGAGCTGCGCTCGATGGGGGCGCGCGCCGGGCGGCTGGAGGCGCGGCTGGTGGGGGGGGCGTCGATGTTAACCTAGCTGATGGTGCCGGGGTCGCTGAACATGGGCGCGCGGAACATCCAGGCGGCGCGCGAGGCGCTGCGGAAGGCGGGGGTGCCGGTCCTCGGCGAGGCGGTGGGCGGCGACCACGGCCGCTCGGTCCGCTTCGACGTGGGCCAGGGAAAGACGGTGGTCTCCTCGGTGGGAAAGCCCGATGTCGTCCTCTAGGCGGCGCCGCGCGTCCGCCCCCGGGGCCCCGAAGCGGGTGCTGGTGGTCGACGACAGCGCCTTCATGCGGCGCGTCATCACCGACATCCTCTCGTCGACCCACGAGTTCCGGGTGGTGGGGACGGCGCGCGACGGGAACGACGCCCTCCGCAAGGTGCACCAGCTCGACCCCGACCTGGTGACGATGGACGTGGAGATGCCGGGGCTCGACGGGCTCTCGGCGCTCGGCTACATCATGTCCGAGACGCCCCGCCCGGTGGTGATGCTCTCGGCCTACACCACCGAGGGGGGCGAGGCGACGATGCGCGCGCTGGACTACGGCGCGGTCGACTTCATCGCCAAGCCCTCGGGGACGATCTCGCTGAACCTGGAGACGGTGGCCGACCGCCTCCTGGAGGCGCTCCGGGCGGCGTCGACGGCCAACCTCTCGGTGATCCCGGTGCGCCTCCCGCGCCGGGTGGACGCGGCCGAGCCGCCGCAGGCGAGGCGGCTCCGGCTGGCCGACGCGCAGCTCTCGGAGGCCGCGGTGGCGATCGCGGCGTCGACCGGGGGGCCGCGCGCGCTGGCGGAGCTGATCCCCCGCCTGCGCGTCCCGCTGGGGGCGGCGGTCCTCGTCGTCCAGCACATGCCGGCGCGCTTCACCCGGACGCTGGCCGAGCGGCTGGACGGGCTGGAGGGGCTCCCGGTGACCGAGGCGGTGGACGGCGAGCCGGTGCGGAAGGACCACGTCTACCTGGCGCCGGGCGACTACCACATGCGCGTCGTCCAGGACGCCGACGGGGTGCGGATCGCGCTCGACCAGGAGCCGACGGTGTGGGGGGTGCGCCCGGCGGCGGACCCGCTCTTCCGGAGCGTGGCCGAGGTCTACGGCGCGCGGAGCGTGGGTGTGGTCCTCACGGGGATGGGGAAGGACGGGGCCGACGGCCTGCGCGCCATTTCCGAGGCGGGCGGCGGCGGGATCGCCCAGGACCGCGCGACGTCGGTGATCTACGGGATGCCCCACGCCGCCGCCGAGCACGCGCGCTTCATCCTCCCCCTCGACCGCATCCACCACGGCATCGAGCACGAGGTCGACGCCCGCCTCTCCGGCGCCCCCGCGCCCCAGGCCGAGCTCTGAGGGATCGCGGTCGGGATCAGGATCGGCTCGACGGCGGGTGATCGAGCCGAACGGCGGTGATCGGATGAACATCGGTAATCGGATGAACAGCGGCTCATCGGGTTCGCGCCGAACCCAGCCCCGTCATTCCGAGCGAGGAACGAGCCGAGGAATCTACTCGTCTCGCCCGGAGGCCCGCCCCGAGCACGGTCGTCGGCGTGCTGCGTCCGGCTTCGATGAAGCGAGGCGCGACCGGCGGACCTCCCGACTCGCGAAGTAGATCCCTCGGGAGCCGCCCGGACTCTGGTGTGGACGCGATTGCTGCGCGGCGGCTCCGCTCGGGATGACACGGGGCGGGAATCCGGTGATCGACCAAATGCAGTGGCGGGACCCGTTGCGGTGACCTCCAAGACCCACCTTCCAGGCTCGATGACACACGACGAGCTGCGCCCCTTCCGCGAGCGCGTGGCCGAAGACCAGGCCCAGGTGATCGCCTTCCGGCTGGGGAGCGAGACGCACGCCTGCGACATCCACCTCGTGGAGGAGGTGGTGACGAAGCGCGCCGTCCACCCGCTCCCCGACATGCCGCCGCGCCTCCTGGGCGTCCTGCGCCTGCGCGGCGAGCTGGTGCCGGTGCTCGACGTGGCCGGGCTCCTCGACCTGTCGCTGGAGTCGGCGCGGCCGGCGGTGATGATCGTCAACCTGGCCGACACCCGCGTGGGCGTGGCGGCCGACGCGGTGCACGAGGTGGTGACGCTCGAGCCCGAGAGCTACCGCCCGGCGCCGCTCTCCGGGAGCGACCGGGACCAGTTCGTGGTGGGGGTGGCGCGCGTCGGCGGCCAGCTCCTGAACCTCATCGACCTCGCGGAGCTCCTCCGCGAGCAGACCACCCTTCCGGGGGAGGACGCGTGAGAAACGTACGTCAGGCGGCGGTGCCGCAGGTGCAGCTCGTGACCTTCCGGCTGGGGGGGGAGGAGTTCGGGCTCGACGTCTTCGCGGTGCACGAGATCCTGCGCTACCAGGCGCCCACGGCCATGCCGCGCGCCCCGGAGTTCGTCGAGGGCGTCCTGGACGTCCGCGGCGCGCTGGTCCCGGTGATCGACCTCCGCCGCCGCTTCGAGCTCGCCGAGGCCCAGGTCGACGACGACACCCGCATCGTCCTCGTCGACTTCCAGGGCGAGCGGCTGGGGCTGGTCGTCGACGCCGTCACCGAGGTGCTGCGCGCCCCCGAGACCGCCGTGTCGCCGCCCCCCGCGTACTTCCGCGGGCTCGCCGCCGAGTTCATCCGCGGGATCGTCCGGCTGGAGGGGCGGCTGGTGGTGCTGATCGACATGGACCGCATCCTCTCGAGCCAGGAGCGGCTGGCGCTCCAGCAGGCCGGCGGGGGCGAGGCGGAAGGCGACGAGGCGGCGCGGGGATGAGCGGCCCCACCGTCGACGCGCTGCTGGAGGCGCTGGAGGAGCGCCGCGAGGAGATCCGCGGCGCGCTGGAGGCGGCCGACGCGCCGGGGCGCGAGCGGCTCAAGAAGGAGATCGTGGGGCTCTTCAAGGAGGCCGAGGACGCCGCCGAGCGGACCGCCGCCTTCAAGGAGAGCATCCGTGCGCTCGTGCAGCGCTACAAGCAGCTCTCCGCCAACGACAAACCCGCGAAGACCGCCGCGCCCGCCGGGGGCGGCTCCGTCGTCTCCGACCACATCGGGAGCTCGACGTACATCGAGCGCGGGTGGAGCGCCATCGCGGGAGGCGACCACGCGCGGGCGGTGAAGGAGCTGGAGCGCGCGCTGGAGCTGGCGCCGAACGACGCGCAGGCCGAGGCGCTCCTGGGGTGGGCGCAGATGCTCCGCGAGCAGTACGACGACGCGCTCTTCACCTACTACAAGGTCCTCACCAAGGACCCCAACAACCCGCTGGCCCGGGTGAACCTGGGGTACATCTGCCTCAAGAAGGGGATCTTCGGCGAGGCCATCGAGCACCTCTCCAAGGCCATCCGCCAGGACCAGGACCGGAAGGCGTCGCTGTACGCGCACTTCTACATGGGGCTGGTGTACCTGGAGCGGGAGATGTACGACGACGCGCGCGCCTTCTTCCGGAGCACGCTGGAGCTGGGCCCCAACATGCTGGAGGCCTGGTACCAGATGGGGCGCGCCTTCTACGTCGAGGGGAAGCGCCGCGAGGCCGCCGAGGCCTGGCGGACCGGCGTGGAGACCAACCGCTTCAGCGTATGGGGAGAACGGTGCGGAACGGCGCTGAAGCAGCTCGAAGCGGGAGAGCCCGTCACGCTGCACGCTTCCTGAGGGCGGCCGCGCTCGCGGCCGCCGTCCTCCTTTCCTTCCTCGGTCTCTCCTTCGAGAATGCCGCCGCCCAGGCGGCCGAGGTCACCACCGCGGGGACGCTCCGCGTCCTCCACGCGCCGCGCCACCGCGCCCTCGCCCGCGAGGTGATCGCCCAGGCCCAGCGTCCCCTCCCGCTTCCCGGCTTCGGCGCGGGCGGCGTCCCCGACTCCACCACCATCGTCCTGGCCCCTTCGCCCGCCGACTTCGCCGCGGCCACGGGCGGGGGCGCGCCCGAGTGGGCGGGCGGGGTCGCCATCCCCGGCCTCCGCCGCATCGTCCTCCCCGCCTACCCGTCGGCCGCCGTCCGCCAGCAGGACGCGGCGGCCACCCTCCGCCACGAGGTCGTCCACCTGGCGCTCCACGCGCGGCTGGGCGACGAGATCCCCCGCTGGTTCAACGAGGGGTACGCCGAGGTCGCGTCGGGGAGCTGGGACGCGGAGCAGGCGTGGCAGCTCCGTGTCGCCTTCCTGTTGGGCCGCGTCCCCCCGCTCGACTCGCTGACGCTCGACTGGCCGCGGGAGGCCGCCCGGGCGCGCTTCGCGTACCTGCTGTCGGCGACGGCCGTGCAGCACCTCCAGCGGCTGGGGGGCGAGCGGGGGTTCGCGCTCCTCATGCAGCGCTGGCAGCAGGAGGGGTCGCTCGACCGGGCATTGCGGTCGACGTACGGGATGACGCTGGGGACCTTCGAGGACGACTGGGCGAAGGACGTGCGGAAGCGCTACGGGTGGGTGCTGGCCGTCTCCAACGCGGCGCTCATCTGGCTGGCCGCCACCGCGCTGGCCATGATCGCCTGGATCCCCCGCCGCCGCCGCAACCGCCGCCGCCTGGCCGAGATGCAGGCCGAGGAGCGGCGGCGCACGCCGCCGCGCCCGGCATGGGCGGGCGCCGGGGATCCGGACGGCGATCCGGACTTCGACATGGATCCGGAGGACGGGGTGGATTCGGAGGAAGACGGCGGGGAGGAGCATGGGCGCGCGGAGGCGCGGAGGTACGGCGGATCGTAGGGCGAGCCGCCGGGGTACACCGCGGCCGGAAGACCTTTCCCGCGCGCCGCATCCGCCTGCGGCGCGCGGGGTTGACGGCCCCGTACGCACCCGGTAGCTTTTTCGGCACCATGCCCAGACCCACTCCCGCGCAGACGCGCACCGTGGCCGCCTCGCCGGCCGACGCCGAGAGCTCCATCCGCTTCTCGATGCTGAACGTCGCCCTCCTGGTGGCGGCGCTCGCCGCCATCACCCTCGGCTACGTCCTCCTGGGCGGCGGCGACACCGTGGCCGCGCCGCTCCTGCTGGTGCTCGGCTACGCCATCCTGATCCCGCTGGGGCTCATCCTCTAGCGGTCCGCTTCCCGGCCGGTCGTCGGGCGCTTAGCTCAGCTGGTTCAGAGCACCTGTCTTACACACAGGGGGTCGGGGGTTCGAATCCCTCAGCGCCCACTTCGGTATGCAGAGGCCCCGCAACGGTTTCCGTTGTGGGGCCTCTGCGTTCCCGGCGCGCTGCCGAACGAGGTTACCGCCGCCTCCCATTGCGGGGCCGGTGGTCACGCCGTCGGATCTGCCGCGCTTTCTCCCGCAGCTCGCGAAGCTCGGCGTTGAAGACGTTCAGTCCGTCCCTCAGCGTCCAGCCGCGTGTAGGTGCCCGCTCGCCCAGCATCTCCCGCAGCGCCCTCCGGAACGAATGGTCGGTGTATCCCGCGCACGTGGCCGCGTTCAGGACCAGGCGATGGGGATCTTCCACCAGGGAGAGCGCCAGCAACAGCCGGAGCCATGCCAGGAGCCGCCGGGGCGGTGGAAGTCCTTCTCGTGCGCACCAGCCTGCGACGGTACGCTCGCTCGCCTCGAACAGCCGGCCCAGCCCAACCGCCGTTCCGCGATCGACGGCCACTTCGGCGGCGGCACGGATGAGGGTCAGGCCGTCGATCGAGACCAATCGCGACAGGGACGCTTCCACCAGCTTCTTCAACGGCTGCGCATGGACCGAGAGGAGCCGCATCCGGATCGCCTCCGCCGACCCTTCGAACTCGGCGTCGGCGATCTCGGTCATCCCCCAGTCCAGCAGCGTGCGAGCCGCGCGCGCGTACGTGGGCTGGAACGGCACGAGGGCCACCACCGGGAGCATCCGCGCCGCCGTCAATAGCGTGGGAATCCGGGGATCTAGCTCGGGAGATCCGCGGCTGGCGAAGGGGTCGATGACGATCACGGTCGAAGGCGCCGCGATCTGTGCGCTTTCCGCGAGGGTGGCCCAACCCATCGTTCGCGCTTCGAACGGAGCGGCGAGGCGGGTCAGCGGCTCCAGTGCCTCGCAATCGAGGAGGAGCACCTGTCTTGTGGCCGGTGCTGCGGTCCTCCTCCTGCGAGGCGTGGCCGCGCCTGTTTCTTCGTGGCTCATCGGACGAACGTTTCATGCTGTGGATGTGTTGCCGCACTCCGGGAGCGGGAGCAATCTTCGACTGCCCGCAACCCTTTTCCTCCTTTCCCGGAGCGCCTCATGTCGGTCAAGCGGATTCTCGCCGGATGCCTCGCCGCGTTCTTGCTGACGGCCTGTTCGACCTCGCCCACGGATCCCTTGAGACAGAGCGACACGCGCCGGGCGGCGACCAGCACTGAGCCCGGTGATCCCACGCAGACCACCGAACGAGGACACATGTTCGGCTCGGGAACCTGATTCCGGGCGGACGACGGTGGCGGCGGGGCCGGGCCTACGTGGTTCCGCCGCCGACCGGCGCTTCCGGCGCCGCCGCTTCCAGCACCCTGGCGAGAGCGTCCGACAGCTGCGCCGCGGCCCCAGGCGTGGGGCGGCGTGGGGTCTCCACGTGCTCGCGGTGGCGGACCATTCCCAGGGCGGTCTCCGCTTCGGCCGCGTCGTCGTGCGCTCCTCGTTCATGGGCGACTTCGAGCGCCCGCGCCAGCGCCTCCGCAGCGTATTCCCAGTCGCTCACGCTCGCCGCACCGTAAGCCAGGTCGATCAGCGCGCCCGACAGAAAACCGCGCATCTCCGTGGTCGGTTGCCGCATCAGGCGCGATGCCTCCGTCCGTGCGGCTTCGTACCCGGGGCGATCTCCGCACGCCCCTGCCGCGCGTGCGGTCGATGCAAGGACGCGAAGGCGTTCGTGGGGGAGGGGCAGGTGGGGAAGGAGCGCGCGCAGGACGGGGAGCGCGAGGGGAAAGCGCCTCTGTTCGAGCCAGAGGTACGCGACATCGTGCGCCAGCTTCGGAAGATTGGGATGGCCGGGGCCGTAGAGGCTGAACGCGCAGACCGCCATCTCCTCGGCGCGGGAATGGTTCCCGGTGACCACGAACACCTGGAACAGATCGTGTGAGACCGGTCCTTCGCGGTGCTTCAGGCGGGATCGCTGCGCCAGCGTGAGGGCGCGGCTCAGATACTCCAGCGCCTCGACGAACAGCCCCTGCTGCAGGTAGAGGTTCCCCAGGCTGTTGAGGGCCAGGTCCTGGGTTTCCGCATCCCCGCCCCACACGGCCACGCGCGCCGCGCGCCGGAGCCATAGCTCCCCCTCCCGCAGGTGTCCCGCGTTCCGAAGCATGCGCCCCACGAGCCATGCTTGCCGCGCGTTGGTGGGCCGCGCCAGTGCACCCGCTTCCGCGAACAGCAGGGCGGTCCCTTCCGCCTCGACTCCCAGCGCCCATTCGCTGACCGCGAAGCACGCTTCCGCGATTGCGTCCGGGTGCGCTCGCCCGGGCCGCCTCAGTTCCGCGACGATGGCGACGAGGGGCTCAGTCGGCGTTTCTTCATCGTATTCGGCTCTGGCGGCGTCTGTTCGGGGCATGCCCGATCACAACACCCGGCATGATGGCCTATTGTATGCTGACCGAATACGTGCGTCTACAGCAGGAAACGTTCGGTGAGTTCTATTAGAATCTGTGCCTCTATTCCCGTCCTGTGATCAGGAGCAGGCGTCCGACAGCCGGGTCCGACACGCGCGGTGTAAGCCAATTCTTTGCAATGAGATACAACAACGCCCGCCCCAGCCGCGTGTAGAACGCGGCTGGGGCGG
>DATACF010000461.1:0-2600 GCA_036259235.1 Longimicrobium sp.
CGCCGGACAGGGGAGGTCCGGCGGCCGTCGAAGGCACGGTAACGCGGGGCCGGAGGCCCGGCAAGGGCGGCGCTACCGCCCCGGTGCGGGGAAGACGACCAGGCTCTCGTGCCCCTCGCGGTCGACCGCGGCCACGCCGAAGAAGTAGTTGTCGATGACGATGTTCTCCAGCGTCGTCTCGGTGACGTTCCCCACCCACCGCGACCACTGCCACTGCGGCGCCGTCGGCTCGCGCCAGTAGACGCGGTACCCCGCCAGGTCGGCCGCCGCCACCGGCTTCCACCGCAGCGTCGTGTGCGGCGAGACGGCGCCGGTGATGGTGGCGCTGTCCGGGGCCGCCGGCGCCGCCGCCACCGAGGCCAGCACCGCCGCGTTCAGCGCCGTCATCTTCGCCGCGTAGGGGAAGTCGACCCCCTCCACCACGTCGCCGTACGCGATCCCGTTCTCGGTGCGGAGGTCCTGGTGCTGGCGGTTGTAGTTCTCGTTCGTCTCCATCAGCCGCACCGCCGGGTACCCCTCGTTGAAGAACGGCGTGTGGTGCCCGCCGCGGCCGAAGCGGTCGAGGCGGTAGATCATCAGCACGTCGAGGTTGGGGACGTAGGCGTCGGCCACCCGGTCGATGTAGCGCGCCAGCTGCCGCGAGGGCGTGTCGAGCTCGCCGCCGGTGGTCAGGATCCGCCGCAGCTCCGCCTGCGTCGCCGTCGGCGGGATGCCGGGGGCGAAGACGCGCGCCGTGGTGTTGTCGACCACCCCGGTGATCCCCTCGATGTTGCCGATCATGTCGTTGTTGATCACCCCCTCGATCCGCCACCCGTTCCGCTTGGCGTACGCCGCCAGCCCCGCGCCGCCGAAGAGCCCCTGCTCCTCGCCCGAGAGGTTGGCGTAGACGATGGAGCCGTCGAAGCGGTGCTTCGACAGGAGCCGCGCCGCCTCCAGCACCCCCGCCACGCCGGACGCGTTGTCGTTGGCGCCCGGCGACTCGGCGGTGGCGTTCATCACGTCGGTGACCCGCGAGTCGATGTCGCCGCTCATGATCACGAAGCGGTTGGGGTCGGTGGTCCCCCGCTGGATGGCGATCACGTTGACGACGTTGACGTCGTTGGGGATGCGCGGGTGCGTCCCCCCCTTCACGATGTCCGACTGGTACATCACCTCCAGGCACCCGCCGCACTCCCGCGAGATCCGCTGGAATTCGTCGTGGATCCACCGCCGCGCGGCCCCGATCCCCCGCGTGCGGCTCAGGGTGTCCGACATGGTGTGGCGCGTGCCGAAGCCGGCCAGCCGCCGCACGTCGGCCTCCACCCGCTGGGCCGAGGCGGCCGCCACGACGGCGTGGATGCGCGCGTCGGTCCCCCACGCGGGGGGCGCCGCGGCGGGCGCGTTCTGCGCGAGCGCGGGCGGGGCGAGGAGCGCGGCGGCGAGCGGGAGCGCGAGGCGCGGACGGATGGAACGGGGCACGGCGGACCTCCGGGGTGTCGATGCGGTTCGGTTGATCGGAAACGGCTGCGAGATCGAGGGCGGTGGACGGGTCACGCGGACGGCGGGTCGAAGGCGCCGGCGCGCTCGGCGGCGGCGATGCGGGCCAGGAGGTCGGCCAGCTCGGCCTGCATCAGCGACTCCAGCCGCGCGTCGTGCTCGCCGAAGGCCAGGGTGGCGGTCACCGAGTTGGGGACGACGACGCAGAACATCCCCGCGCGCTTGGCGGCCAGCGCGCCGTTGGGCGAGTCCTCGAAGGCGACGGCGCGGCGCGGCTGCACGCCCAGGCAGCGGAGGACGCTGAGGTACAGGTCGGGCTCGGGCTTGACGCGCTCCACGTCGTCGGCGGTGCGGATGCACTCGAAGTACGGCAGCAGCCCCAGCCGGCGGAGCTGCCCCTCCACCCAGAAGCGCGGCGAGCTGGAGGCGAGGCCGATCCGCAGCTCCAGCGAGCGCGCCGCCCGGAGCGCCTCCTCCACCCCCGCGATGGCGCCGACGCCCTCGATCCGCTCGAAGAAGCGCTTCCGCCGCCGCGCGTCGAGCGCCCCGCGGTCCACGGGTCCGCCGGTGTGCGTCTCGATGAGCGCGAAGGGGTCGAAGAACCCCGGCTCGCGCCCCACGCACTGCCCCCACACCGCCAGCGGGAGCTCGACGCCGTGGTCCGCCAGGATCTCGCGGACCGTCTCGTACTCGTGCGTCTCGCTGTCGAAGATCAGCCCGTCGAAGTCGAAGACGACCGCCTCGATCAAGTCGCGCCTCCTGTCCGGATTTCTTTTCACGGGAATGGTACAACATACCGCCCGGCAGACGGCGCGCCAGCGGGGGACGAAGTGCGTGAGTGCGTGAGTGCGAAAGTGCGCCATTGGTCGTGTCACCGCACGAGCGCCCGCCCTGTCATTCCGAGGGAGCCCCAGCGACCGAGGAATCCAGCCGGCGCGCCCGGGAGGCCGCCTGGCGCGCCGCCGCCCGCCCTCCGTGCCACGGGCGATGGCCCGCACGCGGCCTGGCGATTGCACCCGGCGCGGGCACCTTTTCGCATACACTCGACCGGGATGGGGACGCGGATGGCGGACGAGGAGCGGTACGACGTGCTGGTGGTGGGCGGGGGGCCGGCGGGGCTGGCG
>DATACF010000462.1:0-4017 GCA_036259235.1 Longimicrobium sp.
GGCCGCCTCGCCGCCCCCCTCGCCCGCCTCCTGGCGTGGGTGCGGTGGACGGCCGAGGCGCTGGAGGCCCTCCGCGAGCGGCGCGCGGTGACGCCGCCGGGGGGCCCGTCGTCGTCGGAGCCGGAGGCGGCGAACGGCGACCCGGAGGGGCTGGTGGACGAGATCGGCGCGCGGCGGGGGCGGAACTTCGCCGCGGTGCAGCGGCGGGGGATCGACGTGTGGGAGTGGGCGGGCGCCCTCCCGGACGGATCGACGCTGACGCCGTACCGCCTCCTGGGCGCCGCGGTGGCGATGGACGGCGCGGTCCTCGCGGAGCTGCGGGGGACGGCCTGATGCGGGTCGTGGGGCTGATGTCCGGGACCTCGCTCGACGGGGTCGACGCGGCGCTGGTGGAGGTCGACGGCGAAGGGGTCGAGGACGTGCGGGCGCGCGTCGTCCACTGGCTCACCCTCCCGTACGACGACGCGCGGCGCTCGGCGATCCACGACGGGATCCTGGCGGGGACGGCGGAGGCGCTCTGCGGGCTCCACGCCGACCTGGGCGAGTGGTTCGCCGAGGCGGTGATCCGCGTGTGCGAGGAGGCGGGCGTGCCGCGTTCTTCGGTGGACGCCGTGGGGAGCCACGGGCAGACGGTGTGGCACCGCCCCCCGGCGGACGGGACGCGCGGCGCCACCCTCCAGCTCGGCGACGCGGCCACCATCGCCGAGCGCACCGGGTGCGCGGTGGTCTCGGACTTCCGCACCCGCGACGTGGCCGCCGGGGGGCAGGGGGCGCCGCTGGTGCCCTGGGTCGACCAGCTCCTCTTCGCGGTGCCCGACCGCGCCCGGGCGCTGCAGAACATCGGGGGGATCGGCAACGTCACCCGCGTCCCGCCGAAGGGGAGCGGCGAGGAGGTCTTCGCCTTCGACACGGGGCCGGGGAACGCGCTGATCGACGCGGCGGTCGAGGTCGCCACCGGCGGGAAGCTGACCTTCGACCGCGACGGGAAGCTGGCCGCGCGGGGGGAGGTCGACCGGAGGCTGCTGGACGACCTCCTCCGGCACCCGTACTTCGCCGCCGAGCCGCCCAAGTCGACCGGGCGCGAGGAGTTCGGCCGCCCCTTCGTCCTCCGCCTGGTGGAAGCCGTGCGGCCGGAGGGCGACCAGGACTGGATGGACCTGGCGGCGACGCTGACGGAGCTCACCGCCCGCACCATCGCCGACGCGTACGGGCGGTGGGTGACGCCGCGGGGGCTCGACGAGGTGGTCGTCACCGGGGGCGGCGCGCGGAACCCCACGCTGATGGCGCGGCTCCGGGCCCTCCTCGCCCCCCTCCCGGTCGTCGACGGGTCGGCGCTGGGGGTCGACCCCGAGGCCAAGGAGGCGGTGGCGTTCGCGCTCCTGGCGTGGGCGCACCTGCGGGGGGTCCCCGCCAACGTCCCGGCCGCCACCGGCGCCGCCGGGCCCCGCGTCCTGGGGTCGCTGACCCCCGGCGCCCGCTCCTGACCTTCGCGCACCCGAGAGACGCCCCCGCCGATGCCGCCGCGCCCGCGCTCCAGAGCCCCGACCCGCCCCGTCCGCCTCCTGGCGGCCGCGGCGGCGCTCGTGCTGCTCGCCGGGTGCGGGGGGCTCCTCCGGCGCACCCCGCCGCCGCCCCCCAGCGGCTTTCCGCGGCTCCTGTACGAGGCCCGGCGCGTCCTCGACGTCGAGGAGCCCTCGCCGGCGTACTTCCGCGACCGGGCGCGGCTGGAGGTGATGGGGCGGGAGCTCGACGAGGTCCTGATCACGCTGGCCACCGACGCCTCCGAGGAGGCGTTCGTCCGCGTCAACGCGCTCACCCTCCTGGCCGACCGGCGGGCGCCGGTGGCCACGGAGGTCCTCCGGCGGATCCTGGTGACGAGCGGCGACGACGGGGTGCGGGCGGCGGCGGTGACGGCCCTCTCGGCCTTCGCGGCCGACTCGCCGCAGGTGCGGGTGGCGCTCCGGGCGGCGCTGGGCGACCCGGCGGCGCGGGTGCGGCTGGGGGCCTTGCAGCGCCTCGACGTGGCCGACGCCGCCGCCATCCGCGAGCTCCTCCCCCAGGAGGACAACCCGCAGGTGCGGCTGATCGCCCGGCAGCTCCTCACGGTCTTCGAGGCGCGGGGGGCGCCGCTGGTCCGCGACGCGCGGGGCGACTTCCGCACCACCGGCGCCGACACGGTCCCGATCATCGTCTTCCACCCCACGCGGCGCGACACGCTGGGCGACGTCTACGTGGGGGCGCTCTGGGTGGAGCTCCCGGGCGCGCAGCTGGTCCCGCTCTCGCAGCAGGTGGAGGTGGTCGACGGGGTCGTCCCCGCCTTCTTCGACCCGGCGCGGACGGCGGTGGTCTACGAGGCCGACCGCCGCATCCACGTCCGCGACCTCCGCACCGGGCGGACGCGCTCCGTGGGGACGGGGATCGCCCCGCGGCTGATCCCCCTCTCCGACCGCTTCGTCTACGTCCGCGAGGTGCCGGGGTCGCGCCGGCCGGCCCCGGGGGGGACGTCGGTGGAGTACCTGGTGCTCCGCGCCCCCTTTGCCGACGGCGAGGTGGAGCGGATCGGGACCCTCCGCGCGGTCTTCCGCCCCGAGCGCTTCCACGGCGCGTCGCCCGCCCGCACCATGGTGGTCGCCGAGACGAGCGGCGGCTTCGGCCTCCGCGGCGCCGACCTCACCCCTTTCGACCTCCCCGGCGACGTCTCCGCGCCGCGCCCGTGATCCCCGACATCCGGGCTTCGTCGGCTTCTACGGCTGGTCTCACGCAGAGAAGCAGAGTCAGCAGAGAACTGCGAGAAGTTCCTCTGCTGACTCTGCTTCTCTGCGTGAGACATGGGGTAACGGGCGGCTCGCGAAGGAGCTTCGGACGCGGCGGCACGCTCTTCTCGGAAGAAGGGCCGCGGTTCTTCATTCGTGATGGAGTAGAGCGAGGATGATGGGAGAGACGACGACCGAGGCGCGGCCGGGACACGCGGAGACGGGCGGGGGAAGGGCGGCGGGGGACGTGGCGCGCCTCCTCCTCCCCGCCGTGCGGTGGAGCGCGACGGAGGGCTACGACGGCTACCGGGCGACCATCGAGCGGGCGCTGGAGCTGGGGGTGGGCGGCTTCATCCTCTTCGGCGGCCCCGCCGAGGCGGTGCGGACGCTCACCGCCGAGCTGCACGCGCGCTCGCGCCACCCGCTCCTGGTGGCGAGCGACCTGGAGCGCGGGGCGGGGCAGCAGTTCCGCGGCGCCACCCCCCTCCCGCCGGCCGCCGCGCTCGGGTGGCTCGACGACCCGGAGGTCACCGAGCGCGCGGGCGAGCTCACCGCGCGCGAGGCGCGGGCGCTGGGGGTCAACTGGATCTACGCCCCCGTCGCCGACGTCGACCTGGAGCCCGAGAACCCGATCATCGGCGTGCGGGCGTTCGGGAGCGACCCCGCGCGGGTGGCGGCGCAGGTGGCGGCGTGGACCCGCGGGTGCGCGCGCGGCGGCGCCCTCTCGTGCGCCAAGCACTTTCCCGGGCACGGCCGCACGGTGGGCGACTCGCACATCGAGCGCCCCTGCGTCCTCGCCTCGCGCGCCGAGCTGGCGGCCGACCTGGCCCCCTTCCGCGCGGCGGTGGAGGCGGGGACGGACAGCATGATGACGGCGCACGTCTGCTACCCCGCGCTCGACGCCGACGGCGCCCCGGCCACCCTCTCGCCCCGCATCCTGGGCGACGTCCTCCGGGGCGAGCTGGGCTTCGGCGGCCTGGTGGTGACCGACGCCATCATCATGGAGGGGCTCACCGAGGGGACCACCGAGGCCCAGGCCGCCGTCCAGGCGGTGGCCGCCGGGTGCGACGTCCTCCTCTACCCCGAGGACCTGGAGGGGGTGGTCCGCGAGGTGGAGGCGGCGCTCGAGGACGGCCGCCTGGCCCGCGAGCGGGTCGACGACGCCCTCCGCCGGATCGCCGCCGCGGCCGGGCGGGTGGCGGGCGGCCCCCGCGGCGAGATCGGCGCCGCCGACGACCGGCGGTGGGCGCTGGCGACGGCGGTC
>DATACF010000463.1:0-8151 GCA_036259235.1 Longimicrobium sp.
CGCGACGGCCAAGAAAAAGCCGGCGGCGAGCGCGAGCGCCCGGCCGGCGGAAGTGCGGTGCGTCATGCGGTTCAACTCAGGACTCGGGACTCAGGACTCAGGACTTCTCTCGGACCGGGCACTGGGCACTCCCTCAGAGGAGATGCCCGCCATCGACCGGGATCACCGCCCCCGTGATGTGCCGGGCGTACTCGGAGCAGAGGAAGACGACCACGTTCGCCACGTCCTGCGGATCTCCCAGCCGCCCCAGGACGGCGCGCTCGCGGGCGGTGTCGAGGATCTCGGCGGGGACGCCGCTGGTCAGGCGCGTGGTGCGGATGTAGCCGGGGGCCACGGCGTTGACGTTGACGTTGCTGGGCCCCAGCTCCAGCGCCGCCGAGCGGGTGAGCCCCAGGAGCCCCGCCTTGGACGCGCTGTAGTTGGCGAGCCCGAACTCGCTGCGAATGCCGTGGACCGACGAGACGTTGACGATCTTCCCGTCGTGCTGGCGGCGGAAGATGGGCGAGACCGCGCGGATCATGTGGAAGGCGCCCGTGAGGTTGGTGTCGAGCACCGACCGCCACTGCTCGTCGGAGAGCCGCCAGAGGGCGCGGTCGCGGGCGATCCCCGCGTTGTTGACCAGGATGTGGAGCCCGCCCAGCCGCTCCTGCGCCTCCGAGACGAAGCGCTCCACCGCGCGGGGGTCGCGGACGTCGCACTCCTCGTGGTGGACGCGGACCTCCATGTGGGTGATCTCGCGGGCGGTGGCGTCGGCCTCCGCCCGGATCTCGTCGCCGCCGTCGTAGGCGAAGTAGTTGAAGGCGACGTGCACCCCGTGGCGCGCCAGCTCCAGCGCGATCGCCCGCCCGATCCCCGTCGCCGCCCCGGTGACGATGGCGATGCGGCCGCGCATGCTCGCCCCGTAGTTGAGCGACTTCGGCTGCGTCTCCTCGACCATCTCCTCGAGGAGCTGCTCGACGGGGTCGGCCACCCGCAGCGATTCCATCTGGAACGGCGGGAGCGGCTTGTACGAGTCCGCGGGGGGGTCGGCGTGGAGCGGGTCGCGATCGGATGGCTCGCGAGAGGGCATCTAGCGACCGGGAGAGGGAAGTTGGCGCGGTTGGGCCCGATGCACCGAAAGTACGCCGCGGCGCCCCCGGCGGCAAGGCGAACACCCGCCGCGCCGGAAGCCCGGCGAAGAGCGCGTCGGAGCGTGACGGGTGTCAGGGGCGCAACTTCCGCGCCGGGTGATACGGGAGCGCCGCGGGCGGCTGAAGTCGCTGCAACGACGGCGCGAAGTCCGCCTTCGCGGACTCCCTCGAAGGCATCCCCGCGCCGCGACGGGCGCTCGTCGCAAGCCGGGGGCGTCTCCCACGCCAGCCGATGTAGCCGCGCGATGGATCGCCGGTTGATCGCGCCCGCGAAACCCGCCTCCACGCCACCGCCGAGGGTACGCACCAAAGCAAGCGACCCTCTCCCAGAATTGGGAGAGGGTGGCGAGCCTGAAGCGAGCCGGGTGAGGGCCCCGCGCGGAGCCGGCGGACGCGCGCCGTTACCCCGCCCGCCCCGCGTCCTCCGCGGTGACCCACGCCCCGTGCTTGATGTTCCGCCCCTCCACCAGGAACACCACATCCTCGGCGATGTTGGTGGCCAGGTCGGCGATCCGCTCCAGGTTGCGGCTCACCAGGAAGAGCGACATCGACGGCCCGATCCGCCGCGGGTCCTCCATCATGTGGGTGAGGAGGATGCGGAAGACCGACTCGTGGAGCTGGTCGACGCGGTCGTCGCGGACCAGGACCTCGCGGGCGTTCCCGGCGTCGGCGCGGACGAAGCAGTCGAGAGCGTCGGAAAGCATCTCGCGCGCCGCGCGGGCCATCTCCTCGATCTCCGGCGACTCCATCACCACCGAATGGCCGGCCAGGTGCCCCACCGCCTCGGCGATGTTCACCGCGTGGTCGCCCACCCGCTCCAGGTCGTTGGAGATCTTCATCGCCATCGTGATCAGGCGGAGGTCCCGCGCCATCGGCTGCTGGAGCGCCAGGAGGTGGATGCAGGCGTCGTCGATCCCCATCTCCATGGCGTCGAGCTCGCGGTCGCGGCGGATGACCGCCTGCGCCAGCTGCGTGTCGCGCTCCTGGAACGCCTCCATCGCCTGCCCCACCAGCTCCTCGGCCAGCGCGCTCATCTCCAGGAGCTGGCTCTTCAGCCGCGCCAGCTCCTCGTGGAAGTGGCGGACCCCCGGCGCCGGGCTCACCCGAACCTCCCGGTGATGTACGCCTCGGTGCGCTCCTCGCGCGGGGTGGTGAAGATCTCGTCGGTGCGCCCCACCTCCACCAGGTTCCCCATGTAGAAGAAGGCCGTGAAGTCGGAGACGCGCGCCGCCTGCTGCATGTTGTGGGTCACGATGACGATGGTGTACTCGTCCTTGAGCTCGTAGATGAGCTCCTCGATCTTCTGCGTGGCGATGGGGTCGAGCGCGCTCGCCGGCTCGTCCATCAGGAGGACCTCGGGCTGCACCGCCAGCGCCCGCGCGATGCAGAGGCGCTGCTGCTGCCCCCCCGAGAGCCCCAGCGCGCTCCGGTCGAGGCGGTCCTTGACCTCGTCCCAGAGGGCGGCCTGGTGGAGGCTCCGCTCCACGATCTCGTCGAGCTCGCCCCGCTTCCGGGCCAGCCCGTTGACCCGCGCTCCGTACGCCACGTTGTCGTAGATCGACTTGGGGAACGGGTTCGACTTCTGGAAGACCATCCCCACCCGCTTCCGCAGGTGCACCACGTCCTGCCCCGGCGCGTAGACGCTCTCGCCCCGGATCAGGATGTCGCCGTCGTGGCGCGTCCCCGGGATCAGGTCGTTCATCCGGTTGATGGAGCGGAGGAAGGTGCTCTTCCCGCACCCCGACGGCCCGATCAGCGCCGTCACCTTCCGCTCGGGGATGGTGAGGTCGATGTCGTTGAGCGCGCGCGTGCTCCCGTACCAGAACGAGAAGTCGCGCGCCTCGACGGCCAGCACCGGCTGCTCCAGCGGGGGCTTCGGAGGGCTCACGGGGGCCTCGGGGTGCACGGCGGTCAGGGGCGGCGGCGCGGTCGGCGTCTGTCGCATGTCGTCTAACGGTTGGCGTAAGGGCTTCGGATCAGGAAGCGCGCCACGAGGCTCACCGCGAGCACCAGCGCGATCAGGAGGAGCGAGCCCGCCCACGCCAGGCGGTGCCACTCCTCGTACGGCGAGATGGCGTACTGGAAGATGCGCACCGGGAGGGCGTCCATCGGCTGCGTGAGCCGCCACTCCCAGAACTGGTTCCCCAGCGCGGTGAAGAGGAGCGGCGCCGTCTCGCCCGAGATCCGCGCCAGCGCCACCAGGACGCCGGTGAGGATCCCGCTCCGCGCCGCCGGGATGACGATCCCCAGCGTCGTCCGCCACCGGGTGAACCCCAGCGCCAGCCCCCCCTCCTTGAGCTCGCGGGGGACGAGCCGCACCATCTCCTCGGTGGTGCGGGTGACCATGGGCAGGAGCATGATGGCCAGCGCCACCCCGCCCGCGAAGGCCGAGTACCCCCGCATCGGCGCCACCACCGTGGCCCAGACGAAGATCCCGATGACGATCGAGGGGATCCCGTTCATCACGTCGGTGACGAAGCGGACCGCGTTCGCCGTCCGGCTCCCCTCCGCCTCGGCGAGGTAGATCCCCGCCCCGACGGCCACCGGGAGCCCCAGGAGCGCCGCCACCCCCACCATCAGCCCGGTGCCGAGGATGGCGTTCCCCACCCCGCCGCCGCCCTCGCCCACCGCCGCCGGCCCCCGGGTGAAGAAGTCGAGGTCGATGGCCCCGAGCCCCGCCCGGAGGAGGTGGAAGAAGATGAGGAGGAGCGGGATCACCGTCAGGAGCGCCGCCACCCCGGTGAGCGAGAGCATGACGAGCGACGTCGTCCGCCGCCGCCGGTCGCGCCAGGAGAGCGCGGGGAGCGGGAGGGCGGCGGCCGCCGACTCGCCGTGCGGCTGGAGCGCGGGCCCCGTCACTTCCCCGCCCCCCGCGCGACGCGCCACACCAGGAAGCGGGCGACGGAGTTGACCAGGATGGTGATCCCGAAGAGGATGAGGCCGATCTCCATGAGCGCGGCCAGGTGCATCTCGTCGGAGGCCTCGTTGAACTCGTTGGCCAGCACGCTCGCCATGGTGTACGCCGGGGCGAAGAGCGAGGTGGGGATGTCGGGGCGGTTCCCGATGACCATGGTGATGGCCATCGTCTCGCCCAGCGCCCGCCCCAGCCCCAGGATGGTGGCGCCGATGATCCCCGGGACGGCGTAGGGGAGGACGACCTGCCAGGTCATCTCCCACCGCGTGGCCCCCAGCGCCAGCGCCGCCTCGCGCTGCGCCACGGGCACCGCCGCCAGCACCTCGCGGGAGACGGCCGAGATGAAGGGGACGATCATGATCGCCAGGATCACCCCGCCCGCCAGGATGCTCACCCCGTACGCCGGCCCCGCGAAGAGGGGGATCGAGTCGCCGATCGACGAGGCCAGCGGCTGCTGCACGTGCTCGCGGAGCCAGGGGACGAGGACGAAGATCCCCCAGAGCCCGTAGACCACCGACGGGATCGCCGCCAGGAGCTCGGTCCCGAAGGCCACCGGCGCGGCCAGCCACCGGGGCGCCAGCTCGGTGAGGAAGATGGCCAGCCCCACCGCCAGCGGGACGGCGATCAGGAGCGCCAGGAGCGACGACGCCACGGTCCCGAAGATGAACGGGAGCGCCCCGAAGCTCCCCGCCACCGGGTCCCAGTCGCCCGACGCCAGGAACCCCGCCCCGAAGCGCCGCACCGCCGGCCACGCCGCCCCGCCCACGCGGAAGACGATGAAGGCGAAGAGGAGCGGGATCACCGCCCCGAACGCCCCCAGGACCAGCGCGTACGCCCGGTCGGAGACGTTCCCCTGCCACCACGCCGGGACGAGCCTCGAGCGCGCCGGGCGCCCGGCCGGCGCCCCCGCCTCCTCGGGAATCGGTTGCATGTACTCCGTCGAGTGCGTGAGTGCGTGAGTGCGGAAGTGCGCTGGTTACGTGTCGTGCCCCGGCGAAGCCGCGCACTCACGCACCCACGCACTCCCGCACTTCCCTTTTTTTCAGCCCGCCCGCTCGTTGTTCGGCCCGCACGTCACCGTCCCGATCCGGTCGAGGACCGGCTGGCGGAGCGACGCGGGGAGCGGGGCGTAGTGGAGCTCGGTGGCCGAGGGGCCGCCCTCGGCGAGCGCCCAGCGGACGAGGCCCACCAGCGCGCGCGCCTTCGCGCAGTCGTCGATCCTCTGGGGCACCAGGAGGTAGGTGAACGAGGAGATCGGGTAGCTCTGCGCCCCGGCCGCGTTCACGATCGACATCCGGAAGTCCGGGTGCGCCTGGAGGAGGGCGCCCAGGTCGCCCGCGGCCGCCGTGGTGGCCTCCACCGACGGGGTCACGAACTGGCCCGCCTGGTTGCGGAGCGCCGCCGCCGGGAGCCCGTTCTGCATGGCGTAGGCGAGCTCGACGTAGCCGATGGAGCCGGGGGTCTGGCGCACCTGGCCGGTGACCCCCTCGTTCCCCTTGGCGCCCAGCCCGGCCGGCCACTTCACCGACTTCCCGGCGCCCACCCGCTCCTTCCACGAGGGGCTGACGGCGGCGAGGTAGTCGGTGAAGACGTACGTCGTCCCGCTCCCGTCGGTGCGGTAGACGGGGAGGATGTCCTGGTCCGGGAGGGCGACGCCGGGGTTGAGGGCGGCGATCCGGGGGTCGTTCCACTTCTTCACCCCGCCCAGGAAGACGTCGGCCAGCGTGGCCCCGTCGAGACGGAGCGGCTGCGACAGGCCGGGGACGTTGTAGGTCACCGCCACCGAGCCCAGGACGGTGGGGACGTGGAGGACCCCCGGCGCCTCGCGCAGCTCCTCGTCGGTCATGGGCGCGTCGGAGGCGCCGAAGTCGACGGTGCGCTGGGTGACCTGGCGGATCCCGCCGCCCGAGCCGATCGGCTGGTAGTTGACGCGCACGGGGTTCTCGCGCCCGTACGTCTGGAACCACTTGGAGTAGAGCGGATACGGGAAGGTGGCGCCCGCGCCGGTGAGCGTCACCGCCCCGGCGGGGGCCGACGCGTCCTGCCCCTGCTTGGGGGTGAACTTCTCGCCGCCGCCGTCGCCGCCGCACGCCGCCAGGAAGACCGCCACCGCCGCGAAGGGCACGAATCTCTTCGTCACGCTCGGACTTTCGTTTGACTGTTCGGAGTCGGAATCAAAGCCGGAACGGACCCGAACTTACCGGCACCCTGTCACGCGTTTGTAACGACCCGTGCACCACCCGGTAACCATCGCCGCCTCCGCACCCTTTCCGGCGGCGGGCCGGGCGCGTACCTTTGCGCGCCGTGGAGCCGTTTCCCCGCTCCGCCACCTGTTTCCACCAACTGTCACGGCATCGTTTCCGGGGCCTGAAGGGCCCGTTACAATCGCCGACCACGGAGGGTTCTGACGTGGGCATCTTCCCGCGCGACGAGAAGTTCTTCGATATGTTCTCCGGGCTCGCCCGGCGGCTGTCGGCCATCACCGACCTCCTGGCGCAGCTCTTCGCCGAGCCGGCGCGCCTCAACGAGCTGGCGGCCAAGATCAAGGACCTGGAGCACGAGGCCGACGTCCTCACGCACGACGTGATCGTGCGGATCGACCGCACCTTCGTGACCCCGCTCGACCGCGAGGACATCCACCTCCTGGCCTCGGCGCTCGACGACGTGATCGACCTGGTCGACGGGGTGGCGCGCCGGGCGCAGATGTTCCACATGGGGGGGAGCCGCCCCGAGGCGGCGCGGCTGGCCGACGTGCTGCGGCGGGCGGCGGGGTGCATCGAGGAGTCGGTGGCCAACCTCAAGAAGCCGAAGATGATCCTCCAGCGCTCGGGCGAGCTGAAGAAGCTGGAGGAGGAGGGCGACGCCATCTACCAGGAGGCGATGGCCGCGCTCTTCGCGGGGACGCCGGACCCGATCGAGGTGATCAAGTGGAAGGAGCTCTTCGACCGGCTCGAGGACGCGGTCGACCGCTGCGACGACGTCTGGAACGTCCTCGAGAGCGTCGCGCTCAAGAACAGCTGAGGCTCTCGTGATCGAGTACGTCCTCCTGATCGTCCTGGTCGCGTTCGCCTTCGACTTCGTCAACGGCTTCCACGACTCGGCCAACTCCATCGCCACGGTGGTGGGGACGCGGGTGCTGCCGCCCGCGGCGGCGGTGCTGTGGGCGGCGGTCTTCAACTTCTCGGCGCTCTTCGTCATCGGCACCGCCGTGGCGAAGACCGTGGGGAAGGGGATGATCGACGTGGCGGTGGTGACCCCCAGCGTGGTGCTGGGGGCGCTCCTGGGGGCGATCACCTGGAACCTGATCACCTGGTACTGGGGGCTCCCCAGCAGCTCGTCGCACGCGCTCCTGGGCGGCTACGCGGGCGCCGCGGTGGCGAAGGCGGGGTTCGGGGCCATCATCCCCAGCGGGTGGACGAAGACGCTGATCTTCATCGTCCTCTCGCCCCTGATCGGGCTGATCCTGGGGTTCGGGCTGATGGTGATCGTGATGTGGATCTTCCACCGCACGGCGCCGGGGCGGGTCGACCGCCTCTTCCGCGGGCTCCAGCTGGCCTCGTCGGCGCTCTTCTCGATGTCGCACGGCGGGAACGACGCGCAGAAGACGATGGGGATCATCGTGGGGCTCCTGGTCTCCATCGCCCCGCAGATGGAGGGGGCCACCGGGTGGCGGCGGATGCTCTACCTCCCCACGGCCGACCACATCCCCCTCTGGATCGAGCTGGGGGCGTACATCATGATCTCGACGGGGACGCTCTTCGGCGGGTGGCGGATCGTGCACACGATGGGGTCGCGGATCACCCGGCTCCGCCCCGTGGGCGGCTTCTGCGCCGAGACGGGGGGCGCGATGTCGATCCTCCTGGCCACCGTCTTCGGGATCCCCGTGAGCACCACGCACACCATCACCGGCGCCATCGTGGGCGTGGGCGCCACGCGGCGGTGGTCGGCGGTGCGGTGGGGGGTGGCCGGACGGATCGTCTGGGCCTGGGTGCTGACGATCCCCGCCTCGTTCGCCCTCTCGGCGGTATGCTACTGGATTCTCGGGAGGCTGGTGGCTCCGTAGCCGTAAAAAGTGCGTGAGTGCGTGAGTGCGAAAGTGGAGGCGGG
>DATACF010000464.1:0-3377 GCA_036259235.1 Longimicrobium sp.
GGGGCGGGCCGGGGGGCCGGGCTCGTCGGCGGTGGCGCGGAGCGCCGCGAGGTACGCCGCCACGCTCTCCCGGAGCGCGTCGGCGAGCCCCCCCGACAGGAGGGCGGAGAGCTCCGCCTCGGCCCCGGCCCCCGCCTCGCCCAGCGCCGCGAGCTCGGCCGAGGCCTGCCGCCGGAGGAGCTCCAGCGCGGGGTCGAGGGTCTCCATAAAGAGCTGCCCGCTCAGGAGCCGCTCGACCGCCCGGGCCTCCTCCTCGCGCACCCGGTCCCCGTGCACCACCGGGGGGACGCCCAGCACCTGCGGGTCGAAGGTGCCGCGCGTCGACTGGTTGTGCGGGAAGTTGGAGAGGCCGAGGATGTCGGTCAGGTAGCTGAACTCGTCGGGCCGGTAGAGGATCGTCCAGATGTCGCGCCAGAACCACGGCCTGTAGTCCGGGTTCCACTGGAGCCGCCCCGCGCGCCACATCCGCAGCGCCCCGGCGTCGCTCCGGTCGACGCGCTGCGGGTCGGCGAAGGTCCCCGCCTGCCCGTACATGTCGGTGCGGGTGGCGAACTGGCGGACGTTGAGGTCCTCGACCAGCTCCTCCATGGTGACCATGTCGAGGATCTCGGGGACGTAGCCGGGATACGCCGCGATCACCCACGCCGGGGCCTCCACGTCGACGAAGCGGAGCTTCCCGTTGGCCTCGGGCGACTGCATCACCAGCCGCGCCATCACGGGGCCGTCGCTGGTGTCGTCGAACCACCCGTCGTTGTTGGCGTAGTGGTCGATCCGCGGCTGGCCGAACTTGCCGGCCTCGAAGCTCCCCGCGTTCCCGTGGCCGCCGAGGACCAGGAGGCGCCCCTGGTCGTCGGTCTTCAGCTCGCCCAGGGTGTCGATGGAGTGCGGCGCCAGCTCCGGCGGGAAGGTGGTGGCGTAGAGGTCGCCGCCGTCGCGGCCGAACGCCGCCTCGCGCGTCCCCGTGCGGCTCACGGTGCGGGGGCCGGGGTCGATCATCAGGTGGCGGCGGGCCTGCTTCCCCTCGACCCCCGCGTTGCGGCGGGGGTGGCCGGGGGCGTAGCCGTGCTCGCCCTCCAGCTGCTTGAACTCGTACCACGACGCCTTCTTGTTGGCGAGCCAGACCCGCCACTGGACGTCGACCAGCGTCCCCTGGTTCCCCCCGCCGGCCACCTCCTCGCCGAGGTGGAGGGGGCGCCCCTCGGGGCTCTCGTCGTCGTACACGTACACCTGGAAGCGGGCCGCCTGGCGCTTGACCCGCCCCTCCTCGTCCTTGAAGGCGGAGATCGTCTGCTCCGTCTTCCCGTCGGCCGACAGGCGCGCGTTCCCCCGCGCGTCGCTGGCGATCGGGAGCGCTCCCGGCGTCTCGGGCGAGATGTAGAACTGGTCGGGGCTGTTCCCCAGCCGGGCGATGCCGATGGCCGGGTGGATCCGGTAGATGGGGGGCATGGTTCCGTACGGAAGTGGTTTCAGTCCAGGAAGCTCAGGCTGACGCCCTCCAGCCGCAGCAGCTCGCCCTCCTCGCAGTAGTCCGCCCCCACCGTCACCAGGGTGATCTGGAGCGACGTGGCGCCGCCCTCGAGGAGGCGCCGCGCGGCGGCGGTGACGTTGACGCGGTGGTTGCGCGGGGTGTTGTGGCTGCGGGGGCGGAGGTCGAAGGGGCGCCGCTCCGGCACCGCGCAGTGGCCGGGGCCGCCGACGCACTCGCCGTGGCCGAAGACGGCCAGGTACCCCGCGTAGCCGGGGTCGTCGAGGGGGGTGTCGGCGTTGGCGCCGGGGGTGTTCAGGAAGACGCGGACGAAGCACGACCGGTCGAGCTGCGGGACGCGGTGGAGCCGCACCTCGGCGGTGCGGAACCCCGCCCGCACCGCCTCGGGGACCGCCAGCGGGCGCGAGACGAAGCGCCCCACCGGGACCTCGGTCCCCACGGGGACCACGCAGGTGCTCTTGACGTACTCGTAGCCGAAGCGGGCGATGTCGAGGGTGTCGCCCACGGTGTAGCTCCACGGCGTCAGCACCGAGTCGAGGTCGGCGGGGCGCCCGGCGGGGTTGAGCTGCTGCCACTCCCACCAGACGCGGTCGATGTTGACGTGGATCGGCCAGAAGACGGGATCGAAGGAGGCCGTGAGGTTGCTGAGCATGTCGCCGTACTTCTGCTGGGCGTACATGTCCTCGCGGGTGTGGATCTGCCGGTCGCGCGCCGGGACCCCGCGGTTGCGCGCCGTCCCCGACGCGCTCCGCGCCGCCTCCACCCCGGCGACGGCCTCGTCGGGCGGGAAGTCGGGGTTCCGCCCCCCCGTCCAGATGTGCATGGTGTTGTGCGGGTTCTGGTCGAGGAACCCGAACGAGTCGTTGTAGAGGCTCCCCCCGCCGAAGTCGCGGAAGGTGCGGAGGGCGAGGATCTCCGCCATGTCCTCGGCCTTCGGGTAGTGGTAGGTGAAGGCCTGGTTGATGGAGACGGGCTTCCCCTTCTTGTCCTGGTACTCGCCCGGGTAGCGGAGCGGGTACCAGAGCGCGTTGGCGTCCAGGAGCGCGTCGATGAAGCGCTTCCGGTAGTCGCCCCGGGTGTACTCGGCGGGGACGCCGTACTCCGTCGTCATCGCCGTGAAGAAGCGGCGGAGCGAGGCGTAGTGCTTTCCCACCATCCGCGCCACCCCGTCGAGCACCTCCGGCGGGAAGCCGCCGTGCTCGCGGAGCCAGGCGACCGACTCCGGGCGGAGGAAGGCCTGGTAGGAGAGCGGGATGACGTCGCCCAGCTCCGGGCACTCGGGGCGGTAGCGGGGGAGGGTGAAGTCCCAGTACGGGAGCGACACCCCGGGGGCCACGTCCTGGAGGACCTGCTCGAACTCGTAGAGGTAGACGCGGTGCCAGGGGAGGAAGCGCTCCCACCCGTGCTGGCAGTGGTCCTGGTGGATCAGCGCCATGTTGTTGAACGAGCGCCGGTCGGCGGGCCACTTGTTGAGCGCGTAGAGCTCGCGGAAGGCCCCGCGGAGCTCCTCGTGCTGGTGCGGCGTCATGCAGTCGAGGTTCATCCGCTGGCGGGGCTCGCCCGGGCGGGGGTACGCGCCGGACTCGGCCGGGCCCCAGACCCGCGCCGCGGCGGGCTCGGCCGCGGTCTCCCCCGCGCGGAAGGTCCCCGCGGCCCCGGCGTGCTCGGCCTCGGCGGGGAGGACGGTCTCGCGGTCGTCGCCGGGGAGGCCGTCGTCGATCCAGTCGGAGATGAAGCGGACGTCCTCCGCCGCCACCGCCGCGCCCCCCCAGGGGAGGCGCGGGAAGACGGAGCCGTCGTACGGCGCCTCGCCGCGGAGCCCCTTCACCAGCCCGGAGGCGGCGCCGCGCCCGGGGAAGGGGGGGAAGGGCGCGCCGCCCTCCCCCGCCCC
>DATACF010000465.1:0-4577 GCA_036259235.1 Longimicrobium sp.
GGAGCGCGCCGAGGCGCTGGCCGAGGCGGGCGACCACGGCGAGGCGGCCGAGCTCTTCGGGGTGGTGGCGGCGGCGCGCCCCGACCACGTCCCGGCGCTCCTGGGGCTGGGGAAGGCGCTGGCGGCGCAGTCGAAGTACGAGGCCGCCGAGAAGGAGCTGCGCAAGGCCGAGCGCCTGGCGCCCGACTCGGCCGACGTGCACCTGCAGCTGGGGGCCACGCTCTACAAGCGCGGCAACTACGCGGCGGCCGCCACCGTCCTCCGCCGCGCGGTGGAGCTCGACCACGAGACGGCGCTGGGGTACGTCCTCCTGGGCGAGGCGCTCAACCAGACGGGCGAGTCCGACGCCGCCATCGAGGCGCTGGAGGAGGCGGTCCGCATCCAGCCCGAGAGCTCGCGCGCCTACTACGCCATGGGCCTCGCCTTCGACCGCAAGGGGAAGCACGAGCGCGCCGCCGAGATGTACCGCCTCTCCCGCGAGGTCGCCAAGGGCTGACGCCCCGTCGCGCCGAAACACCGATCGCCCGTCCGCCAGCTCCAGCGGACGGGCGATCTCATTGAACCCCATGCCGTTGCGGGACCTGCATCGCCCCTGCATCGGGGTAAGCGCGCTTGTTGCAACGTCCGCCTGCCGACCGCCGTCCGTTCCTCGACCGACGCTTTCGTGACCGATTCCATCGACCTCCGGGCCGACCTCGACCTCGCCCTCCGGGCCGTCCGCGACGCGGGCGCGGGGGTCCTGGCCGCCTTCCGCGCGGGGCCGGAGGTGCGCTTCAAGTCGCCCGGCCAGCCCGTCACCGACGCCGACGAGGCCGCCGACCGGCTGCTCCGCGAGCGGCTGCAGGGGGCGCGGCCGGACTACGGGTGGCTCTCGGAGGAGACGGCGGACTCGCCGGAGCGGCTGGCGCGGCGGCGGCTCTGGGTGGTGGACCCCATCGACGGCACCAACTCGTTCGTGCAGGGGATCCCCGAGTTCGTCGTCTCGGTCGGCCTCGTGGAAGACGGGCGGGCGGTGCTCGGCGTCCTCCTCAACCCGGCGACGGACGAGCTGTACCACGCGACGGAGGGCGGCGGCGCGTTCCTGAACGGCCGGCCGGTCCGCGTCACGGCCACGGGCACGGGCGGGGGAGGGGAGGCGCGCACCTTCCTGGGTTCGCGATCGGAGATGCGCCGGGGCGACTTCGTCCGCTTCGCCGACGCGGGGTGGCGGGTGGAGACGATGGGGAGCACGGCCTACCGGATGGCGAAGGTGGCCGAGGGCGCGGGCGACGCCTTCGTCTCGGCGCGGAGCAAGCACGAGTGGGACCTCTGCGCCGCCGCGCTGGTGCTCGCCGAGGCCGGCGGGCGGGCGACGGACCTCGACGGGCGCGACCTCGTCTTCAACCGCCCGCGCCCCGTATTCCAGGGGATCGTCGCCACCAACGGCCGCCTCCACGCCGCGGTGCTGGAGACCGTCCACGGCGGGGCGGCGGACGGCGCGGAGGCGTGATCCCGCCCCCGCCTTGCCGGAGCGGCGGCGGGCGGCGTAGACTCCCCGGAGTTTTTCGACGCCGCCCGACCCGTCAATCTCCGCCGAAGAGGAAAAGCTCCCGATGTTCCTGATCCTGCTGAACTACCTGAAGCCGATCGAAGAGGTCGAGCGCGCCACCCCCGCGCACCGCGCCTACCTCGACACCCTCTACGCCCAGGGGAAGCTGGTCTGCTCGGGGCCGCGGGTGCCGCGCACGGGCGGGGTGATCCTCGCCAACGTCGACAGCGAGCTGGAGGCCAGCAAGATCGTGGCGGACGACCCCTTCTTCACCGATGGCGTCGCGGAGTACGACCTGGTCCGCTTCGACGTCGTCAAGCACGACCCCCGCTTCGCCGCGTTCCTCGAGGGCGCCGCCGTCTAAGGCGACGCTCCCGAGACGCGAGCCGGAGGCGCCGCCGGTGTCCTACCTCTCGTCCTTCCGCCTGCGG
Organism: Longimicrobium sp.; assembly: GCA_036259235.1. GTDB lineage: Bacteria > Gemmatimonadota > Gemmatimonadetes > Longimicrobiales > Longimicrobiaceae > Longimicrobium. Next base: position 1,960 of record DATACF010000465.1, read on the forward strand.
CGCGCCGACGTCCCCTCGTTCGAGCGCTACCCGTTCTCGCTCCCGGCGGTGCGGGGGCTGGACTCGATCCGGCTCCACCCCTCGGTCACCTTCTTCGTGGGCGAGAACGGGACGGGGAAGTCGACGCTCCTGGAGGCGCTGGCGGTGTCGCTGGGGTTCAACCCCGAGGGCGGCGCCCTCCACGAGCTCGCCTTCGCCACCCGCGACTCGCATTCCGAGCTCCACCGCTACCTGGAGCCGCGCCCCTCGCGGGTCGACCGCGGCTTCTTCCTCCGCGCCGAGAGCCTCTACAACCTGGGGACGGCCGTCGAGGACCAGGACCGCGAGCCGTGGGCGCGGGCGCTCCCGAAGCGCACCATCGACTTCTACGGCGGGCGCTCGCTCCACGAGCAGTCGCACGGCGAGAGCTTCCTGGCCCTCTTCACCCACCGCCTCCACGGGGGGATGCTCGTCCTCCTCGACGAGCCCGAGGCCGCCCTCTCGCCGCTGCGGCAGATGAGCTTTCTCTCCGTCCTCCACCGCCACGTCCGCGCCGGCGCCCAGTTCGTCGTCGCCACCCACTCGCCGATCGTCCTCGCCTACCCCGACGCCAAGATCTACCGCTTCGGCGAGGAGGGGATCGACGAGGTGGCGTACGAGGAGACCGAGCACTTCCAGGTCATGCGCGACTTCCTCCTCAACCCCCGCCGCTCCCTCGACGTCCTCCTCTCCGACCGCGACGGCGACGACGAGGATTGATTCCCAGGGCCGAGAGGAGTCGTTCGGAATCCCACCCCCGGCGATGCATGGCGGCCGACATGAAGAAAATCTCACGCAGAGAAGCAGAGTCAGCAGAGGACTTCGGGGGTCCTCTGCTGACTCTGCTGCTCTGCGTGAGTCCAGGGTTTTTACGTTCTGATCGTCGCGCGACGACGCCTGCCGGCGCGCCGCTCAGCAGCCGAGCGCGTCGCGGATGGCGCTCCGGTAGCGGCGGCTGGAGGAGAGCTTGGTCCCGTCGGACATCTCGAAGAGGTACTCGCCCAGGCCCCAGGGGGCGAGCGACTGGAGGCGGTCGATGTTGACGATCATGGAGCGGTGGATGCGGAGGAAGCGGCGAGGGTCGAGCATCCGCTCCACCTCGCGCAGCGTCTCGCGGAGGAGGTGGGGGCCGCCGGGGGCGTGGAGGCGCACGTAGTTGTCGGCCGCCTCCACCCAGACGACGTCGGCCGCGCGGACGAGGTGGAAGCGGCCGCCGGCGCGCACGGCGAAGCGGTCGCGGTACGCCGCCGGGGCGCCCAGCTTCTCCAGCACCGCCGCCAGCCCCGGCGCGTCCGCCGGCCCCGCCCCAGCGGAAAGGCGCCCGCGCACCCGCCGCAGCGCCTCGCCCAGCCGCTCCGGGCCGATCGGCTTCAGGAGGTAGTCGACGGCGGCGGCGTCGAAGGCCCGCACCGCGAACTCGTCGTAGGCCGTGGCGAAGACCACCGCCGGCATCCGCTCGGGCCCCACCCCGGAGACCACGTCGAAGCCGCCCCGCCCCGGCATCTGCACGTCCAGGAAGACCAGGTCGGGAGGGTCGGCGACGATCGTCTCGACCGCCTCGTCGCCCCCGGCGCACTCGCCCACCACCCGCACGTCGGCGTGCGGGCGCAGCAGCGTGGCCAGCCGCTCGCGGGCCAGCGCCTCGTCGTCCACGATCAGCGTGCGCAGCGTCGCCTTCATCCCTCGCCTCTCCCTTCTCCCGCGCGGCGCAGCGGGATGCGTATGCGTACGGTGAGCCCCTCGCCGGGGCGGCTCTCCAGCTCCATCGCGTGGCGCGCCCCGTAGAGGGCCCGCAGCCGGGCGCGCGTGTTCTCCAGCCCCACCCCGTCCTCCCGCCTCCCGGGCGCCAGCCCCTCCCCGTTGTCGCCCACCTCCAGCCCCAGCCACCCGTCGCCGGCCTCGGCGCGCACCCGGATCGTCCCCGCGCCCCGCCGCGCCACCGCGTGCCGCACCGCGTTCTCCACCAGCGGCTGGAGGAGGAGGTGGGGGACGAGCGCGCGCCCGGCGCCGGGGGCCACGGCCACCTCCACCCGCAGCCGGTCGCCGAAGCGCACCCGCTCGATCCCCGTGTAGAGGGCCAGGAGCTCCAGCTCCTCGTCGAGGGGGAGCTCGCCCGCCCCGGAGGCGCGGGTGGAGCGCTCCAGGAGCGTCCGCAGCCCGGCGAGCATCTCCCGCGCGCCCGCCGGGTCGCGGTGGAGGAGGGTGGCGACCGACTGGAGGGTGTTGAAGAGGAAGTGCGGGCGGAGCTGCCCGGCGAGCGCGTCGAGGCGCGCCCCCGCCAGGTCGGCGCCCAGCCGGTCGGCCCGGATCTCGTCCTCGCGGTGGCGCGCGGCCCCGGCGTAGGCGCGCCCGAAGGCGACCATGCTGGTGGCCATCAGGAGCGAGAGGGGGGCGCCGGCCAGCGCCGGGGCCAGCCGCTGGCTGCACCCGCCCCACCCCAGGCGGCAGTACAGCGACTGCTGCGCCGCGAAGAGGAGCCACACCCCGAGGGTCGCCGCCGCGCACGCCGGGGCCAGCGCCCACCGGCGCGCGTGGCCCACGCGGAAGGCCAGGAGGCAGGCGCCGGCCCAGAAGGTCGCCGAGACGGAGGCCCGCGCCGC
>DATACF010000466.1:0-10135 GCA_036259235.1 Longimicrobium sp.
CCGTGGTGGCGGGGGCCACGCGCGGCGCGGGGCGCGGGGTGGCGCGGATGCTGGGGGAGGCGGGGGCGACGGTGTACTGCACCGGGCGGGGGAGCCGCGGCCGGCCGTCGTCCGAGGGCGCCTTCGCCGGGCGGCCGGAGACGGTGGAGGAGACGGCGGAGATGGTGGACGCGGCGGGCGGGAGGGGGATCCCGGTGCGGGTGGACCACCGCGAGGAGGGCGAGGTGGCGGCGCTCTTCGCGCGGGTCGGGCGCGAGGCGGGGCGGGTGGACGTGCTGGTGAACGCCTTCTGGGGCGGCCCCGGCGTGGCGTGGGGCGGCGCCTTCGCCGATTATCCGCTGGAGACGGGGCGGGCGATGCTCGACGCCGTCTGGCCGCACGTCCTCACCTGCCGCCACGCGGTGCCGCTCCTGCGCCGCGGCGGCCTGATCGTCCAGCTCACCGAGCACGACACGCTGGGGTTCCGCGGGAACGTCTTCTACGACCTGGGGCGGATCGCCGAAGCGCGCCTGGCCCACGCGCTGGCCGAGGAGCTGGCGCCGAAGGGGATCACGGCGCTCGCGCTGACCCCCGGCTTCATTCGGACCGAGGCGGTGCTCGACACCTTCGGCGCCACGGAGGCGGATTGGCGCGAGGTGGCGGAGAGGGACGCGAAGGCGCGGAGCTTCGGGCTGGCGGGGTCGGAGACGCCGTGCTTCGTGGGCCGCGCGGTGGCGGCGCTGGCGGCCGACCCGGAGGCGGCGCGGTGGTCGGGCGGGCTCCTCAGCTCGTGGGCGCTCTCGGACGCGTACGGCTTCGCCGACGTGGACGGCGCGCGGCCGCACTGGGGCCGCTACTTCGCCGAGAACTTCCCCGCGTTCGCGAACGCGAGTCCGAAGGCGGCGTTCCGGTGGGAGGTGGCGCCGGCGAAAAAGAGCTGAGTCCCGAGCGACTTTCACTCAGGACTCAGGACTCGGGACTTCCGTTTCGATCAATCCGGCGTCCAGACCGGAAGCCGCTGCAGCGGCAGGGGATCGGCGCAGAGGGCGAGCGGGCCGCACTCGGCGCTGAGGCGCAGCGCGCCGTCGTCGAACGCGAAGCCGTACCGCTCCGTCCGCCGCTCCACCGGCGCCGGCTGAAGGTCCGGGTCGGGCTCCGCGCTCCAGCTCTCGGCTTCGACCCGCAAGTTCAGCCGGCTCCCGTAGGTGCTCCAGCGCCCCTCGCGCACGGCCAGGTACCCCAGGGACTGGCCCACGGGGGTCGAGAGGTGGCGGCCGTAGTAGAAGCGCCCGTCGCTCTCGAACCACCACCGCTCCACGATCACCACCGTCTGCGGCCCCGCGGGGGTCTCGCGGGTGTATTCCGCGGAGGTGGACCCCCAGGCGCCCACCAGCGCCGCCTCGCGCCCCGCCTCCGTCGGCCCCACGTCGCACCCGCCCGCCAGCAGCGCCGCCGCCAGCAGCGCGATCCGTCCCCACACAGCGTTTGGTCGCATATCGTCGTCCCTGGACCGGTGTGTCTCGTGAGCTCCGCGCGGACGCGCCGGCGTCCACGCGGGCGGCTTCCAGGGAAAACGCGTGACGGCGGGGCGTTGTGACGCGCCGTCACGGACGCGGCAGGGGGAGGATCCGCCCGGGCGGCTACGGGATCCGCGCCCCGGTCAGGGGGATGGCTCCGAGATACCGCCCTCGCCGCTCCCACGCTTCGCCCGCCAGCCGCGCGGCGCGGCCGCGGAGCTTCACCTCCACGACCTCCGGCCAGACCAGGAACGAGAAGCGGTCCTGCACTCCCCGGCGGTAGCTGCGCTCCCGCAGCGAAGCCCACGGAAGGAGAAGCGGCCGCGCGCCGAAGGTGTACAGCGTGGGAAGCGAGAGCCCGACGCCCTCGTCGCTCACCGTGACGTGCGCCCGGTAGCGCACCCTGTCCATCGCGCGGCTCCTGTTCATCCGCAGCGAGCCGAACGCCACGCGGCCGTCGGCCCGGACCGGCTCGCCCGCGCAGCGCCGCGCCAGGCGGATCCACCCGCTCTTCGCCGCCAGCATCACCGACACCGCCAGCATCGTCGCGCACGCCCAGAGCATGGCGACGATGGGGATGCCCGCGCGCGGCCCGAAGTCGCGCTCTCTTCGCAGGTGGAAGACCGCGACCAGGCTCACCCGCCGCCCGCGGCGAGCGCCTTCCGGAGCGCGTCGGCGGCCACGGGTGGATCGGCGCGGCGGACGACGACGGTGGGCGTCCCGTGCCAGGCGGCGACGTCGCGGAGAGCGCGGGCGAGGTCGCTCATCAGCGCCTTCGTCGCCTTCACCCCGGGCTCCAGGTAGAGGGCGCGGACCTCGAAGACGCCCTCCTTGCGGTGCGCCTTGGGGTCGAGGCGGCCGACGAGGCGGCCGCGGTGGAGGATGGGAAGGACGTAGTAGCCGTAGACGCGTTTCGGCGCGGGCGTGTAGCACTCCAGCCGGTAGTCGAAGCCGAAGAGCTCCCGCCCCCGCGCCCGGTCCCACACCAGCGGGTCGAACGGGGAGAGGACGGTGGTGAGCGTGGGGCGGATCTTCCCGGCGGCCGCGTCGTCGAGGAGCGGGGCGTGCTCCGGGTGGACGAAGCCGGGCTCCTTCCACCCCTCGACGCCGATGCGGAGGAGTACCCCCTCGTCCGCCAGCCGGTGGACGAGCGCGGGGGTGGGCTTCTTCGGCATCCGGTAGTAGTCGGCCACCCACTTCGCCTTCGCCACGCCCAGCGCGCGCACCGAGCGGAGGACGAGCTCCCGGTGCGCCTCGTCGACCGAGGGGACGCGGTCGTCGCTCCACGACGGGAGGACGCGCTCGCGGAGGTCGTAGACGCGCTGGAACCCCTCGCGGCGGGCGATCATCAGCTCGCCGGCGGTGAAGAGCGACTCCAGGATGCGCTTCTCGGGCTTCCACCCCCACCAGGCGCCGCTCCCGCCGTCCTTCCGCTCGAAGTCGGCCGAGCGCACGGGGCCGCGCTCGCGGATGGCGGCCAGGATGCGCCTCACGTCGTCCGCGTGCTTCTCCATCACCCGGTGCGAGTAGCGCCACCCCATCCAGCCGGCGTCGAGCATCCGGTTGCGGAAGAGCGGGTAGTCCTCCGTGGGGAGGAAGCACGCCTCGTGCGCCCAGTACTCGAAGAGCTTCCCCTCGGCCAGGAGCTGCTCGAGCCACCGCGGGTCGTAGTCGCCGATCCGCGTCCAGAGCACCAGGTAGGGGCTGCGGGCCACGACGCTGATGGTGTCGATCTGGAGCGCGCCCATCCGCCGGACGGCCGCCAGGACGTCCGCCTTCCGCGCCTTCCGCCGCGCCCTCCGGTCGAGCCCCTGCGCGGCCAGGAGCAGGTTCCGCGCGCCGTCGTGATCGAGCGCGGGGGCGGCGGCAGGTCCGGCCTCGGGGCGATGCGCCTTCCGCTTCGTCTCAGCCACGGGCGAGGTACTTCTTGATGCAGTGGACCGCGCCCAGGCTCGACGCGAGCGGGTGGAAGTCGGCCAGCATCCGCACCTCGTAGCCCAGCCGCTCCCATAGGGCGCGGTTCTGCGCGTCGGTGACGGCGAGGGCGGCGTAGGGGCCGTGGCCGTACGAGGGGAGGAAGACGGTCCTGGGCCCCTCGGACGGGGCGTGGACGAGCGCGTTGTTGGAGGTGGCGAAGTACCACGTCCGCACGCGCTCGGCGGGGTCGTCGACGTACACCAGCGGGAGCGGGTTGCGGGTGACGGCGAAGCCTTCCTTCTCCAGCTGCTTGGCGATGTTGTCGAACACCTGCGCCATGGCGTGCTCGCGGACGCGCGTCCCCAGCGTCTCGGCGGCCATCCGCGGGTCGCCCACCAGCACGCGGTAGCGCCCGTCCTGCCCCCGCCCGGCGAGGGTGACGAACATGTCGATGTGGAAGAGGGGCTGGCGGGTGGGCGCCTCGTTGCCGAAGTAGCGGACCTCGCGCCACCGCTCGCCGTTGAGGGTGATCTCGCGCTGCTGCTCGGAGGGGACGGGGAGGGTGCTGCCGACGAAGATGGCGCGGCGCTGGTGGTCGAGGTAGGCGCGGTAGAGGCGGTCGAGGAGGGACTTCACCGTCTCCCCCGGGCCCAGGGTGACGATCCCCTCCTCGACGTTCTGCGTGGGGTAGTCGATCCCCACCAGGAAGAAGTCGTCGCCCACCAGGACGTTCCCGCCCTGGAGGTAGAGCGGGGCCTGGAAGGCGCCCAGGTCGGTGGCGCCGGCCACGTAGTCGGCCACCAGCGCGTCGCCGCGGCGGCGGAAGTACGCCGGCTCCACGAACGACGTCTCCCCCGTATCCAGGTCGTCGACGACGACGTACCCGTCCTCGGCCCACACCGAGAAGTTCAGGTAGTCGGGGGCGGGGACGAGCGTCGCCTCCGCGCTCCGCCCCGCCTCGTCGAGCCACCCGCGCACGGTCGGCTCCACCGCGTCGTGGGTGAGCACCACTAGCCCCACTCCGGCCGGGAGCTGGCGGAGGAGGTCGCGGTAGACGGCGGCGAGCGGGTTGGGCGCGCCGTCGTGCTCCGCGGCGGCGTAGCGGGGGATGGTGAGCAGCATCCGCCCGATCCCCCCTTCGGCACTCCCCACCAGCCGCGGGCGCCCGGGGCGCACCCCCAGCAGCTCCGCCGCCATCCGCGCCGCGAAGGCGTGCGACGGCCCCCGCGGGAGGTCGCGGTGACAGCGCGGCACCAGCTCCGGCACCGGCGCGTAATGCGGCTCGACGATCGGCAGCTCGCTCATGGGCTCGGTTGCGAATGTTGGGCGACGCGCGCGGCGGCGTACGCATGACACGAATCAATGTAGACGCGCGATCCATCGCGCCAGCGGAACCCAGTCTCGCACAATGCTGGAGGACGTGCGCCAGGCCCCTGCCCTGTCATCCCGAGGGGAGCGGTAGCGACCCGAGGGATCTACTCGCCCCGGCAGGTGGGCGGCGCGTCACGATGAACGCTGGCCGGCATCCGCGCGCCCCGACGGACCTCCGGGCGAGGCGAGTAGGTTCCTCGGCTCGTTCCTCGCTCGGAATGACAGCGGAGGGGCCCGGTTCGCTTCGTCCGCTTCCTTCGACGCGCGACCCTCCGCGGGCGCGATGAATCGCGCATCTACATTGCTCCCAGGCGGATAACTGCTCCGGGCGGATACGGCCGATCGTGCCGAATCCGGGTCTCCTCCTACAGCTTCCGCAGGCGGACGCGCTCGACGCGGTGGTCGCGGCCCTTGGAGAGGATCAGGCGGGCGCGCTCGCGGGTGGGCTCGACGTTCTCGCGGAGGTTGACGGCGTTGATCGTCGTCCACACCTGGCGCCCGAAGGCCATCGCCTCGGCCTCCGACATCCCCACGGCGTACTGGTGGAAGAAGGAGGTGGGGTCGCGGAAGGCCGTCTCGCGGAGACGCTGGAAGCGCTGGAGGTACCAGGCCTCGAGGTCCTCCTCGCGGGCGTCGATGTAGATGGAGAAGTCGAGGAAGTCGGAGACGAACACCCGCGGCGGCCGCTCGCCCGCGGCCACGCCGGTCTGGAGGACGTTGAGCCCCTCGACGATGAGGATGTCGGGGCGGCGCACCACCGTCTCCTGGCCGGGGACGATATCGTAGACCAGGTGCGAGTACACCGGCGCCCGCACCTCGTCGGCCCCGCTCTTGACCTCGGCCAGGAAGCGGATCAGCCGCCGCACGTCGTAGCTCTCGGGGAACCCTTTGCGGTGCATGATCCCCCGCGCCTCCAGCTCCCGGTTGGGATAGAGGAAGCCGTCGGTGGTCACCAGGTCGACCTTGGGGTGGTCGGGCCAGCGGGCCAGGAGCGCCTGGAGGACGCGCGCCGTGGTGCTCTTCCCCCCCGCCACGCTCCCCGCCACCGCCACCACGTACGGCACCCGCGCCGCCGGGCTCCCCAGGAAGGTGTCGGTGACGCGGTGGAGCTGCTGCGCGGCCGCGACGTACAGGTTCAGCAGGCGCGAGAGGGGGAGGTAGACCTCCGTGACCTCGTCGAGCGAGACGTACTCCTCGGCGCTGCGGAGCGCCGCCAGGTCGGCCTCCGAGAGGGTGAGCGGCGTGTTCCCGCGCAGCCGCGCCCACTCGGCGCGCGAGAGCTCGATGTACGGGGAGTAGCCGGTGCCGCCCGGGGAGGTCGCGCCGTCGGTCACGGGGAGATGGAGGGGCTCGGGAAGGTGCGTCACGGAAACGGAAAGGGACGGCCCGCCAAGCTAGCGCGGCGGGCCGTCCCGGGCCAGCGTGCCGAGGGTCAGCGCGACGGCGCCGCCGCGGCCGGGGGCGGCGCCAGGCGGTTGTACTTCCGCAGGATCTCGCGGAGCTGGTCGTGCGGGAGCCCGTAGGCGCGGAGGCGGTGGGCGCCCTCCATGGTCTCGGCGGCGACCATGGCGTTGACGATGGCCTCCTCGGTGGCCTGCACGGTGGCGCTGAAGAGCGGGTCGATCCGGTCGTTGGGGAGCATCCGGAGCGGCACCGACGCCGAGTCGGCCGCCGCCGCGCCGGGGTTGGCGGTGGAGAAGGCGACGAAGATGTCGCCCGAGCCGTTGGAGGCGATCCCCCCCAGGCGCCCGATCCCAAGCGACGCGCGCTTGACGATGCGGTCGAGCTGGTGCGGCAGGAGCGGCGCGTCGGTGGCGACGACGATGATGATGGAGCCGAGGTCGGGGCGCTCCGTCTCCAGCGCCACCCGGCCGCCGCACACGGGGAGGGGGCCCAGGAAGGGGAGGTCCGGCGCCTCGCCCACCGCGCAGAGCCCCGGCTCGCGGATCTCGGCGCCCACGGGGACGCCGGCGATCCGCAGCCCCCGCTGGCTCCCGTAGTTGCACTGCACCAGCACGCCGACGGTATGGCCGCCGAAGCGCTCCGGGAGGCGGCGCGAGGCGGTGCCGATCCCCCCCTTGAAGCCGTTGCAGAGCATCCCCGTCCCCCCGCCGACGTTCCCCTCCGCCACCGCCCCGCCCCGCGCCGCGTCCAGCGCGCCGAAGACGTGCTCGGGCTTCACGTGGAAGCCGTTGACGTCGCTGAGGATCCCGTCGAAGGTCTCGGCGACGACCGGGAGCGCCCAGATGAAGCCGGGCTGGTTCTTCAGCTGCCACTGCACCGTCGCGTCGCGCGTCACGCCGACGCTGTTGGTGTTGGTGATCAGCACCGGGCCCTCCAGGAAGCCGCCCTCGCGGATCCACGTGGTCCCGGTCATCTCCCCGTTCCCGTTGAGCGCGAACCAGGCGGCGAAGACGGGATCGCCGCTCCCCTTCCCGCGGGGGAAGAGCGCCGTCACCCCGGTGCGCACCGGGCCGCGGCCGACTACGAGGGGCCCCTCGCCGGAGATCAGGGTCGTGTGCCCCACCTCCACCCCGGCCACGTCGGTGATGGCGTTCAGCGGCCCCGGCGTCCCGTCGAAGGGGACGCCCAGGTCGCGGGCGCGGGGCTTGGCCTGCGTCGCCTGCGCGGCGGCGGTCGTGGCGGCGAGGAGGAGGGCGAGCGGGAGGGCGGCGCCGAGAGAACGCGCCGGACGAAGACGGATCATCTGCGTTGGATTCGGAGTGTCGGGACGGAAGGATACGGAAGAATGCCGACGTGCCCGCGGAGAGCGACGGCTCCCCACGGGCACGGACCTGCGTGTCGCGGACGGCGGGGCCTACCGGAGCCCCAGGACCTCGGGGCCCTGCTCGAAGACGACGTCCACCGGGATCCCGGCGCCGCCCAGGCGGTCGAGGTCGGCCTGGAGGCCGGGGTCGACGTTGCCGTAGCGCTCCATGAACGCCTTGACCCCCTCGTAATCGCCGTCGCCCTGGAAGCGGAGGATCTGCTCGGAGAGGGCGTTCATCGCCGCCTCCATCTTCTGGCGGTCGACGCGGTAGGTGCCGGAAGCCGGGTCGCGGGTGAAGGCGCCGCGCTCCTTGAAGTAGTTGAAGCGCGCGATGTTGGCGCGGCCGTGGGCGCTGGAGGCCCCGAAGCGGACCGAGCGGAAGATGCTGGCCAGGAAGGTGACGTAGCTGTCCATGAGGTCGGCCTCCATCTCGCCCATCTCGTGGAGCTTGGTCTCCATGTACAGCCCCAGGACGTCGGCCTTCCCCTCCTCCAGCGCGCTCGCCTGCTCCTTCAGCGCCTCGCGGACGGTGCCGCGGCCGTTGATGGTGTTCTTGATCCCCAGCCCGTGCGCCACCTCGTGGAACATGGTGTTGGAGAAGAACGCGTCGAAGGTGATGTGCCGCCGCTGGTCGGGGGCGATCAGGAGGTTGGAGATGGGGACCAGGATGGCGTCGAACTTGGCCCGCATGGCGTTCTTCAGCTGGAGCCGCCGGGTGCCGCGCGCCAGCTGCACCTCCTCGTCGTTGGGGAGGTTGATGGCGATGGTCTTGGAGCCGGCGTTCGAGTCGCCCGCGTAGAACACCGCGTCGTAGGCGTTGAGGTCGCTGTCCGTCCCCGGGTTCTCGCGCTTGTACTCCTCGGGGACGGGGAGGCCGCGCTGGAGCGCCGGCAGCAGCGCCGCGTAGCGCGAGAGGCGGCGGCTCCACTCCTGGTCCTTCACCAGCACGTACGCCTCGTGCGCGGCCTTGTAGCCGAAGAGGGCGTCCTCGTACGTCTCGATGGGGCCGATGACGACGTCGAGGGTGTTGTTCTTCATCTCCAGCCAGGCGTAGTCGCTGGGCTGGTAGTTGTCGTCGAGGAGCGCCTGGGCGCGGAGCTCCAGGTAGCGCTTGAGGCCGGGGTCCTGCGCCAGCGCCGCCGCCTCGCGGAGCTTGGCCGCCGCGCGCTGGTGCTGCGCCGCGAAGGCGACGTGGTACGGCACGGCGTACAGCTGCCCGCCCGCGTCGCGGCGGACGACGGTGTAGAGGCTCTTGAGACTGTCGGCGCGGGCGCCGCCGCGGGCGATCTCGGCCTCCAGCTCGGCCTTGGTGGCGTCGGCGGGATAAAAGGTGGCGCCCTCGGGCTTGGCGCCGGCGCCGGGGATGAAGGGCTCGTTGTTCGCCAGCCGGTCCCACGGGCCGTAGTTGATCTCGACGAAGCGCCGGACGCGCGGGTCGGTGACCGACCCCAGGAGGGCGTTCCGGTCGCCGTACGCCTCCATCCAGAAGACGGCGTCCATCTCGCGCGCCGCCTCGATCAGGAGCGGGATCATCCGCCGCTCGCTCTCGGAGAGCTTCGAGAGGTCGGAGGTCAGCCGCACGGTGGTGTACTTCGCCAGCCGCTGGTCGATGTCGCCGGCCCGCACGGCGGTCGAGGGTCCGGGCGCCGGGGCGGGCATCGTCTGCGCGGTCACGGGCGCGGGCGCCGGGGCGGCCGGCTCACCCGCCTGCGGCGCGCACCCCGCGAGGGCGGCGGCCAGGGCGGCGGCGGGCGCGTAGAGGTTGCGGGAGGTCATGCGAATGTTCCTGGGGCCTTGCTTGAAGGAGGATGTTGGCGGGCCGCAGGATAGCAGCTTGCAGGGACCGGCCGCAAGCGTGAGAGGGTCTTTAGCGTCCCCGCTCGTACCACTCGCTGACCGCTGTCACAACCTCGTCCAGCGTCGCCCGGTCGAACGGCCGCAGCGCGCCCGATCGGGTGAGTCGCAAGCCGGCACCCTCCGCTCCGGCCACCGGCTCCTTGATCCAGCGGAAGCGTCCGTCGTCGCGCCTCACGTCGAACACCAGCTGGATCACCGGGAAGGGGATGTCGCGGAAGAGCTCCCGCTCGTGGTCGGACAGACTGTGTTCGGCCCCGGCCGCGAACGGCGCGAGTTCCGCACGGAGATCCACGCCGAACACCCGCCAGTGGTGCCCGCCGCTCGTGATCGTCACCAGGAAGCCGGGCCGTTCGTCCTCCGGCGCGGACCGCACCACGAGGTCGTCGCGCCGGGTCAGGTGCACGATCGCGAGGTGATGGGCTCGTTCGTCGACATACCACGGACGACTGGACATGCTCGCCTCCTGAACGTACGTGCGGACGGTTGACAGGGGTGGCGACGCGCACTAAATTGGACGCGGAGGTTGGGCCTAGGGACGGTTGGCTTCGGCTGGCTAGTCCCGACAGCCTTACCTCCTTTTTTTATGGTTCATCGCGGATTTGGTTGCAGCGTGCCCGGGAACGCGCCTTTGATCTTGAGGATGAAGTAGGCGTCGTCGCGGAAACCGTACGCTTGGCGCTTGATGACCTTGATCTTGTTGTTGATGCCTTCCAGCCGGCCGGTG
>DATACF010000467.1:0-1981 GCA_036259235.1 Longimicrobium sp.
GCCAACGCACTTCCGCACTGACGCACTCACGCACGATTTCTTTTCGCGGCGCGCCGTTGCCCGTGCCCCCGCGAAACCTCGCGGCGGGGATCGGTGTACAGGCCGCCTGAAAACCTGTCCGGGAGCCCCTTCCTGCTGACGATGCGAATCCTCCCCCTCTTCGGTTCCGTCGCGCTGCTGGCGCTCGGCGTGCTCGCCGAGGGCGCCGGGGCGCAGTCGCTGCGCGGCTCGCCCGCCAGCGTCGACCGCATGTACGGCCAGGCGCGCGAGCACGACCTCACCTTCTTCCGCACGGGGCGGGGGGTGCGCGAGGCCGCGTCCAGCGGCACGCTGGTCCGCATGTCGGGGAACGAGGACTACCGCCTCACCGGCGTCACCTACCCGTACGCGCTCCCCGCGACGCGCACCTTCGTGCAGCGGCTCTCGGCGCAGTACCGCGACTTCTGCGGCGAGCGGCTGGTGATCACCAGCGCGGCGCGCCCCCGCTCGGTCCGCCTCTTCAACTCGGCGGGCGACAAGTCGGTGCACGCCGCCGGGATGGCCGTCGACATCCGCAAGCCGGGGAAGACGCGCTGCCTCCGCTGGCTCCGCGAGACCCTCCTCCACGTCGAGGGGCGGGGCGCCATCGAGGCCACCGAGGAGTTCCGGCCGCCGCACTTCCACGTGGCCGTCTTCCCCACCCAGTACCTCCGCTACGTCGGCCGCGCCCCCGACGCGAAGCCCCAGGTCTCGTCGCGCAGCCGCGCCCGCACCGCCGCCCGCGAGACGTCGTCTTCGCGTGGAGCCACGCGCTACCGCGTCCGCCGCGGCGACTCGCTCTGGGCCATCGCCCGGCGCCACGGCACCAGCGTCGAGCGCCTCAAGGCCGCCAACGACCTCCGCTCCTCCCGCGTCGTCGCCGGCCAGACGCTCGTCATCCCCACGCGCTGACGCTTCTTTCGTCCGACCGAGATATCCGACCGCCGCCACCCACCCGGTGCGCGGCGGTTCTTCGTTTCCTCCCCAAACTCCGCAACGGCAATCTCACGCAGAGCAGCAGAGTCAGCAGAGAAACCCCATGCAGTTCCTCTGCTGACTCTTGCTCTGCGTGAGACATTCCGCTGCCGATCCGTCCCCCGCGCGGAGGCCCGGGCGTCTCCCCGGAAGGACGGGGTGTGATCGCAAGTCGTTGATAATCCAATCGATAAGGGGATCGCGAAGCGGCACGTGGATTGCCAGAGGGGCCAGGGTGCTCCGGGCGCGGGCCGCGCGGGGCGGGGAGACCCGATGGCGAGGGAGACGAGCGATGAAGACGATCTTGAGGCGGGTGAGGGTGCTGGCGCTGGCGCCGGCGCTCCTGGCGGGGGCGGGGTGCTCGCAGCTGGGCGGGCTCAGCGACGTCCTGGGCGGGGTGCTGAGCCCGACGGGTGGGGCCAGCGAGGTCCACGGCGAGGTGCGGGGCGTCGACACGCAGCGGCAGTACATCCAGATCCAGACCCAGAACGGCCAGGTCGGCAACGTCTACTTCGACAACCGCACCCGGGTGGTCTACCAGAACCAGGAGTACCCGGTGACCGCGCTGGAGCGCGGCGACGAGATCGGGATGCGCGTCCAGCAGGACCAGCGCGGGAACGCCTACACCGACTACATCCAGGTCACCCGCAGCGTGCAGGACCGCGGCGGCGGCCTCGGGGGCGGCGGCGTCTACGACAACGGCTCGGGCGACTACCGCGTCGCCACCCTCCAGGGGAGCGTGCAGTGGGTCGACGTCAACCAGGGGCGCTTCGCGGTCCGCACCAACAACCAGACGGTCACGGTGCAGATGCCGTACTCCCCCTCGTACAGCGCCGACCAGCGCTTCCGCCGCCTCCGCCAGGGCGAGACCATCCGCGCCCGCGTCCGGGTGGACGGCAACAACAGCAACCTGGTGACGCTCGACGAGTTCATCTGATCCGGTGAGGCGAGCCCGGACGTAAGAGAATGGGGGGCGGCCCGCGCGGGC
>DATACF010000468.1:0-2909 GCA_036259235.1 Longimicrobium sp.
TGGCTCGCACGAGTCCGGAGCACCCCTGCACAGCCGCGCTGAAAGAGGTGGAGTGGAAGGTGCTGCACCAGATGACGAACCCCGGCCAGGCTCTTCCCGATCGGCCACCGGCGCTACGGACCGCGGTGCGACAAGTCGCGCGATTAGGCGGCTTCCTGGGCCGAAAGGGCGACGGAGAACCCGGAGTCAAGGTCATTTGGAGAGGGCTTCGGAGGCTGGCTGATTTCGTCCTCGCTTTCCAGACGTTTTCAGCCGCGAAGTTGTGACTAATGGGTAGCCCGCTTCGCGAGGGAGGGGGAGAACCCCATCCCGATCCGCGGCTTACGATCTCTCCTCCACTCCACTTCCCGCCTTCCACGCCGATCCCCAAGTCCCCTCTCCCGGAACGGGCCCCGGAACGGGAGAGGGTGGCGAGCCTGAGCCTGGCTGTAGTCATCCGACCAGTGTAGCACTCTGTTCACTTTTCGGACAAGCGAGCCGGGTGAGGGCCCCGCGCGGAGTCCGCCGCATGCGCCACCACCCGCCTCCCCGCACCCGCCCCGCGCTTGCCGCGCCGCGCCCGGGGCTTACATTGGCCCGTCGAACCCCGAACCCATTGGGCGCAACGACCATGGCCAAGACCGCCACCTTCGACATCACCTCCCCGGTCGACCTCCAGGAGGTCGACAACGCCGTCAACCAGGCGCTCAAGGAAGTCTCCCAGCGCTACGACTTCAAGGGCGCCACGGCCGAGATCGAGTTCAGCAAGAAGGACGGCACGCTCAAGCTCCTGGCCGACGACGACTACAAGCTCAAGGCGCTGATCGACATCATCCAGAGCAAGCTGATCAAGCGCGGCGTCCCCATCCGCAACCTCGACTACGGCGAGGTGGAGCAGGCGTTCGGCGGCAAGGCGCGGCAGACGATCACGCTCGTGCAGGGGATCTCGACCGAGAAGGCCAAGGAGATCGTCAAGGCCATCAAGGCCGCCGGCTTCAAGAAGGTCAACGCGCAGATCCAGGAAGACGAGGTGCGCGTCTCCTCGCCCTCCATCGACGAGCTCCAGGCGGTGATCGCCATGCTCAAGAAGGAGGACTTCGGCCTCGAGCTCTCCTTCGGCAACTTCCGCTCGTGACCACGAAAAACGCCTCCGCGCCCAACCGGGGCGCGGAGGCGTCTCGCCGCGGGGGCGAAGGTCAGTTGATCCCCTCGGTGTTGTCGCCCTGGGCCGAGTCGCGCGCCGCGGCCGAGTCGTACCGCGCGGCCTCCTGCAGCTCCTCGCGGGCGTCCGCCGTGTCGCCCTCGGCGGCCTCGTCCGCGGCCTCCTGCCGCGAGTCGGCGGCCTCGTCGGCGTTGTCGCGGGCGTTGGCGTTGCACGCCGCCGCGCCCGTCGCCAGGAAGGCGGCCAGGAGCAGGGCCCAGAATCGCTTCGCCATCGGTATCTCCATCGCGGGATGCGAATGAACGGCTCGAATCCATCCGGGAAAGGCAAAACCCCGGCCACTGTGCAAACGGCGGGCTCGCGCGAGAACAGCCGTTCCCTCTTCCGGCGCGCCTGCGAGGTCATCCCCGGCGGCGTCAACTCGCCGGTGCGCGCCTTCCGCGCCGTGGGCGGCGAGCCCTTCTTCGTCGAGCGCGGCGAGGGCGCCCGCATCTGGGACGTGGACGGGAACGAGTACCTCGACTACGTCCTCTCGTGGGGGCCGCTGATCCTCGGCCACGCCCACCCCGCCGTCCTCCGCGCCATCGCCGACGCCGCCGGGCGCGGCACCTCGTACGGCGCGCCCACGGCGGCCGAGGTGGATCTCGCCGAGCGGGTGCGCGAGCTCGTGCCGTCGATGGAGCGGGTCCGCTTCGTCAACAGCGGCACCGAGGCCACCATGAGCGCCGTCCGCCTGGCGCGCGGCTTCACCGGGCGCGACTTCATCCTCAAGTTCGAGGGGTGCTACCACGGCCACGGCGACTCCTTCCTGGTCAAGGCCGGGAGCGGCGTCGCCACCCTCGGGCTGCCGAACTCCCCCGGCGTCCCCGCCGAGCTCTCCAGGCTCACGCTCACCGCGCCCTTCAACGCGCTGGACGCCGTCGAGGAGGTCTTCCGCGCGCACGCCGGGAAGATCGCCGCCGTCATCCTGGAGCCGGTCGTCGGGAACGCGGGGTTCATCGCCCCGGTGGACGGCTTCCTCCAGGGACTCCGGCGGATCACGGAGGAGGACGGGGCGCTCCTGGTCTTCGACGAGGTGATGACGGGGTTCCGCGTGGCGCCGGGCGGGGCGCAGGAGCGCTTCGGCGTCCGCCCCGACCTCACCACGCTGGGGAAGGTGATCGGCGGCGGGCTCCCGGTGGGGGCGTACGGCGGGCGGGCCGACATCATGGACTTCGTCGCCCCGGTCGGCCCCGTCTACCAGGCGGGGACGCTCTCGGGGAACCCGCTGGCGATGGCCGCCGGGCTGGCGCAGCTGGGGATCCTCCGCGACGAGGACCCGTATCCCGTCCTGGAGGCGCGGACGAAGCGGCTGGTGGCGGGGCTGCTGGAGAACGCGGCGGAGGCGGGGGTGCCGATGTGCGGCGACAGCGCGGGGTCGATGTGGGGCGTCTTTCTTGCGGCCGGGCCGGTGCGCAGCTTCGAGGACGCGAAGGGGGCCGACGTGGCGCTCTTCAACCGGTTCTACCACGCCGCCCTGGAGCGGGGGGTCTTCTTCGCCCCCTCGGCGTTCGAGGCCGGGTTCCTCTCCACCGCCCACACGGAGAACGATGTCGAGGAGACGATCCACCGCGCCCGCGAGGCGCTCCGCGCGGCCCTGGGGTAGGGCGCTCGCCGCCGCCGCCCTCTTCGCGCTCTCGGCGTGCGGCCCGCGCCGCCCGGTCTACGGCCCCCTTCCGCCGCCGCCCGGCCCCACGCAGCCGGCCGAGCCGGCGCCCGAGCCCGCCGC
>DATACF010000469.1:0-3519 GCA_036259235.1 Longimicrobium sp.
AGACGTCGGGCCGCGGCGTCTGCGGAGTGTTAAGCGCGGCGTCAAGCGAAAACAGAGCCGTTACCCCGTCCGGCGACGAAGTGAGCAGTCCACCAAGGTGGCCCCACCGGCTATCCTGGTGCTTAGATAAACGGTATTGCGTCTGGGGGGAGTCGGCGGCGGCGCGGCGCCCCAGCGTGGCCAGCTCTGCCTTCGCCTCGCGGAGGGAGGCGCCGGGGGCGAGGCGGCCGAAGAGCTGGACCTCGGGCCCCCGGCCGCGTGGGAAGTCGAGGGCGCGGAGGCGGAGCGGGGTCCAGAGCTCGTGCGCGACGGGGAAGCCGAACCCCTCCGGCATCACCCCGACGACCGTGGCCGGCGCGCCGTCGAGGCGGAGCGTCTTCCCCACCACGCCGGGGTCGCCGCCGAAGCGCGCCCGCCACACGTCGTGGCCGATGACCACCACCGGCGGCGCGCCGGGGGCCTCGTCGGCCTCCACCAGCGCGCGCCCCAGGAGCGGCGCCACGCGGGCCACGCGGAACCCCGCGGCGCTGATCTCGGCCACCCCGGCGGGGACCGGCGCGGCGCCGTCCACCGCGAGGTTGCGGGCCACCGAGCGGAAGGCGCCGAGCTCCTCCACCGTCCTCAAGCCCTCGCGCCAGGCGGCGAAGTCGTGGAGGGCGCGGTCCTCCACCCGGCTCTTCTCCGCGTCCCAGTTGCGGAGGCCCACGATCCGGTCGCCGCCCGGGAGGGGGAGGGTCGGGTGGGCCACCTGGGTGACGACCTCGAAGGCCGCGGCGCCCACCCCGATGGCGAAGGCGGTGGCGAGGCCGCCCACCAGCGCCAGCCCGGGGTACTTCCGCAGCATCCGGAGGCCCAGCTTGAAGTCGAGCGAGAGCCCCGCCACCCACCCCAGGAAGCGGGTCTCGCGGACCTCCTCCTTGAACTTCTCGACGCCGCCGAAGGCGATCGCCGCCCGCCGCCGGGCCTCGGCGGGGTCCATCCCCGCGCGGAGGTTCTTCTCGACCTCCATCTCCAGGTGGAAGGCCAGCTCCTCGTCGAGCTCGCGCTCCACCGCGTCGCGGCGCACCAGCGCCCGGAGGCGCTTCGCCCAGCGCTTCGTCCATCGCATCTCGAAGCTCCGGGTCAGGTGGTGGTGCGGAGGATCAGCTCGACCATGTCGACGTAGCGGCGCCACGTCTCGGCCTCCTCGCCCAGCGCGGCGCGCCCGGCGGGGGTGAGCTCGTAGTACTTGGCCCGCCGGTTCTGCTCGGTCGCGCGCCACTCGCTGTCGGCCCACCCCTTCTCCTCCAGCCGCTGGAGCGCCGGGTACAGCGACCCCTGCCCCACCCGCAGCGCCTCGTGCGAGAGCTGCTCCAGCCGCTGCGCGATGGCCCACCCGTGCATCGGCTGCAGCGAGAGCGCCTTGAGGATCAGCAGGTCGAGCGTGCCGCGGACGACGTCGTTCGGAGGCGTGGAGGGGTTGTTGACGGGAGGGGACATGCGGAGGTCTCCGGGTGGGCTGATGTCGGGTTCCGACACGAGTATAGCCGGGGGTATTGTCGGAAGTCAACAACAGCGAATTCCCCGTCCCCCGACCCTCCGGGCCGGAGCCGGGTACAGAGGGCGCGGGGAGCGGACGGCGACCCATCCACCGGGAACGAGGAGGCGGCAGCGTGGCGGAACCGACGAGCCTGACCGACGCGGAGCGCGTGAAGCTGGAGCAGCGGCGCGACCGGCTGATGAAGCTGATGAAGGACGGCGACGGCTCCGGCGGCGGCGACGCGCTCGACGCGGACGACCGGGCCGACCTGGAGCAGGAGTGGCGCAAGATCGACGACCTCCTGAACCGGCGGTGAGCCGGGAGGGTTGATCGGGATCGGGGAGGCGCGGTCGCTGGAGGGACGGATCGGTAAAAGCGTTCTCACGCAGAGAAGCAGAGTCAGCAGAGGGATTTCCCTGCTGACTCTGCTTCTCTGCGTGAGATTCCTGTTTTCCCGGACGCGGGACCGGCGCTATCCGTCCGCCCGCAGCGCCTCCGTCGGGGGGACGCGGAGGGCGCGGCGGGTGGGCTCGACGCACGCCAGCATGCACACGCCCACCATCAGCGCCATGTGCGCCGCCACCAGCGCGGCCCCCTTCGCCGACACCGCGCCGCCAGAGACCATCAGCGTCAGCGCGGCCGTCAGCGCGCCGCCCACGAGGACGCCGAGGGCGACCTGCGCCAGCGCGCGAGAGAAGATGGCGGCCACGATCCGCCGCGCGTCGGCCCCCAGCGCCACCCGCACCCCGATCTCGCGCGTGCGGCGGGAGACGGCGAACGACATCACCGAGTAGATCCCCGCCAGCGAGAGGAGGAGCGCCACCCCGCACGCCACGACGATCACCCGGAACCAGAAGCCGATCGTCCGCAGCGAGTCGCGCTGGATCTCGTCGAGGGGGAGGAAGCGGTCGACTCGGAGCGCGGGGTCGGCCGCGGCGGCCAGCGCGCGGAGCCGGGGCGCGAACGAAGCCGGGTCTCCGCGGACGCGCACGGCCAGGAGGACCGGGGCGGCGGCGCCGGGAGCGACCGGGTGGTAGAGCCCCGCGCCGCTCTCGCCGGGGTCGGAGCCGTCCGTCATCGCCAGGTCCGGCACCACGCCCACGATCTCGTGCCACGGCCCCGGCTCGGTGTCGGGCGAGGCCGCGTCCGGGTCTTCGGGGCCGCGGTAGCGCACCCGCCGCCCCACCGGGTTGCGCCCGCCGAGGACGCGGTCGACGAAGGCGCGGTTCACCACCACCACCCGCGCCCCCGGCGCCGCGTCGCCCGCCTGGAAGCCGCGCCCCGCGACGACCGTCGCGCCCAGGACGCCGAACCACCCCACCCCCACCGACGCGCTGCTCACGCACGCCCGCTGCGCCGCCAGGAGGGGCCCGCTCCCGCACGGCCCGGCCGGAGGCGGCGCCGTCCCCTCGCCCTCGACCTCCACGGGGCGCTGCGGGTGGTCGGTCCGCGGGAGCCGGTCGGCGAAGGTGACGCCGGCCACCGCGGGCTCCGCCGCCAGCCGCCGCTCCAGCTCCGCGTACGCCGCCGCGAAGCCCGCGTCGGACGCGTCCGACGACGCCCCGTCCTCCACTCCCTCCGCGTCCCGCTCCAGCCGCGCCGAGAGGAACTCCCCCGCCGCGAAGCCGGGGGCGTGCGAGCGCATCTGGACGGCGTCGCGCCGGGTGAAGTACGCGGTGGCGGGGAGCGCCACGGTCACCGCCACCTGGGCGACGATCACCCCCGTCCAGAGCCCGCCCAGGCGCATCGCGCGCCCCCCCTGCGACGCCTGCCGGAGGCGCCCCTCCACCCCGCCCCGCGTCACCCGGAGCGCGGGGAGGACGCCGACCATCGCGGCGCCCAGGACGGCGAGCCCGCCCACGTAGAGGACCGTCGCGGGCGAGAGGCGGGGGGCGATCCAGAAGGGGAGGAGCCCCGCCTCGGCCCCGAGGAGCCCCATCCCCCACCGCAGCCCCGCCCCCGCCGCCGCCAGCCCCCCCACCGCCGCCCCCCCCGCCAGC
>DATACF010000470.1:0-3317 GCA_036259235.1 Longimicrobium sp.
GCCGCCCCGAACCCGATCACCCGCTGCGGCTTCGGGATCGCGCCGCCCATGGGGATCCACACCCGCTCCTCGCCCCCCACCCGCGTCCCCGCGATCCCGAGGTGCGCCAGCCGACGCTCCAGCCGCCCCCGCAGGAAGTCCGCGTCCGCCTGCGGGCGCGCCGCCAGCGCCGTCTCCTCCACGAAGAGCCGCCCGCCGCCCAGCGGGAAGGCGTAGAGGAAGGTGGCCGGCTCCCGCCGCGCCTCCCGCGGGAGGTGGCCGTCGCTCCAGTCCATCAGCACCGCCTGGTCGGGGGTGTACGGGTGCGCGTCGGTCGCCAGCGTCCACCCCACCGCCGTCTGGTACGCGGGCTCCGGCGTCCGCGTCCGCACCACCAGCCGCGGCCGGTGCCCCGTGGCCTCCACGACGACCCGCGCCTCCACCGTCCGCCCGTCCTCGAAGGTCACCGCCGACCCTTCGCGGCGGTGCGCCGCGCTCGCCGCCGTCCCGTCGATCCACGCCCCCCCGCGCCCCTCGATCCGCTCCCGCAGCGCCGCCGCCAGGCCGGCGTTGTCGATCCGGGCGTACGTCCGTCCGAGGTCGCGGGGGCCGGCGCCCGCGTCGATGGTCACCCGCGTCCAGGTGTTCTGGACGAACGCTGGACACCCCGCCGCCTCCAGGTCGTCCATCCACGCCCCGTACACCGCCGTCCACGGCGCCTCGCGCGGCCCGGCGACGGCGACGGAAAGCCCCGTTTCGGCCAGCGCCGCCGCTGCAGCGAGCCCCGCGGGGCCCTTTCCGATCACCAGCGCGTCGAGCATCGTACCCTCTCCCCCGGGCGCGCCGGACGCCCCGAACGATTGACAAACCTTGTACAACGATGATATAACAGGAGGGTGGGGGATGGCAATGGTCTTCGGTGGAGAGCGGTGAGTTGATCGACCTGGGAGATACGCGGGCGCCGGTCCCGCCGGATGTCCTGCGCGCCCCCGGCGGCTTCGCGTGGTGGTACGCCGACCTCGTCACCCCCGGGGGCGACGGGGCGGTGCTGATCTGGTCGTACGGGCTCCCCTTCCTCCCCGGCTACGCGTCGGCCGCCCGCCGCGGGGCGGGGGAGCTCCCGGCGTCGCGCCCCAGCGTCAACCTGGCCGTCTACCGGGGCGGCGCGCCCGCCTTCTACCTCCTCCAGGAGCACGCCCCGGCGCCGGAGGGCGAAGGGCGTCCGGCCGGCGTCCAGGAAATCGGCGGCTGCCGGTTCGTACGTACCTTCGACGGCCGCTACTGCACGCTCGGTGCCGACCTCGACCTCGCCCTCCCGGGGACGCGCGCGCGGCTCACGGGCACCTTCCGCCTCCGCGGCGTCGCCCGCCTCTCGCCCGAATCCGGCCCCGCCGCCGACGCGCCGCACCTGTGGACGCCGATGACCGGGCCCGCGGAGGGAGAGGTGCGGCTCGAAGTGGGCGGGTGTCCTTTCGTCGAGCTCGCCGGCCGCGCCTACCACGACCGCAACCACGGGCGGGTGCCGCTCCACGACCTGGGGATCGCGCGGTGGATGTGGGGGCGCGTCCCCCTGGCACGCACCGAGCGGATCTATTACCTCCTCTGGCCGTCTTCGTCCGCCGCGCGGCCGGTCTGCCTCGGCGTGGAGATCGGGGAGGATGGGGAGACGAGGCGGGTGGAGGTGGAGGCAGAGCTGGTGCGCGAGCGGCGGGGGCTGAGCGGGGTGGCGCGCCCGGAGCGGATCCTCCTCCGCGCGGGGCGGCGGCCGTGGCTGATCGTCGACCACGCGCGGACGGTGGAGGCGGGGCCGTTCTACCTCCGTCTGCTGTCGCGGGGGACGACCGGGGAAGGGGAGTCGGCGCTGGGGTGGAGCGAGCTGTGCGTCCCCGACCGGGTGGACCTTCCGCTCCACCGGCCGCTGGTGCGGATGCGCGTGCACCGGGCGCAGGGGCCCAACTCTCGCTGGCTCCCCCTCTTCACCGGTCCGCGCGAGGGGCGCGTCGGGCGTCTCCTCCGCCACTTCCTCGCGCCTGGCTGACATCCGTCGCGAGGACGTATCCTCGACGGCGGCCTCTCACAGGGGGCACCGGGGACACAGGGGAGGTTCGGGCCCGCGGTCGAAGTTCCCCTGTGCCCCCTGTGAGAGATCAAAGCGGGATTTCGGTTCGCACGGACGCAGCGGACGCACACCGGAGGCGGATTGTTCGAGATCACCGGCGAGAACTTCGGCTGGTACCTGGGGCTGGCGCTCCCGCCGCTCCTGGTGGCGGCGATGGTGCTCTTCAACCTCGTGGTGTGGCCGCGCGGCAGGCCCGGCGCGCGCCTCCCGGGGCGCGTCTCGGTGCTGGTGCCCGCGCGAAACGAGGCGCGCAACATCGTCCGCTGCCTCCGCGCCGTCCTGGCGGGCGACCAGCGGCCGTACGAGGTGATCGTCTACGACGACGGCTCCACCGACGGCACCTACGACGTGGTGGCGCAGGTGGCCGAGATGGACCCCGTCGTCCGCGTCGTCCGCGGCGGCGAGCTCCCCCCCGGGTGGGTGGGGAAGCCCTACGCCTGCCACCGCCTCGCCGAGGCCGCCACCGGCGAGGTCCTCGTCTACCTCGACGCCGACACCTTCGCCACCCCCACCCTCCTCGCCCGCATCGGGTCGGTGATGGAGACGTACCGCGCCGACGTCGTCTCGGCGGCGCCGCGGCAGGTGATGGTGTCGCTCATGGAGCAGATCGTCATCCCCCTCCTCCACCTCTCGTACCTGGCCTGGCTCCCCCTCCCCCTCGTCTGGCGCACCCGCGACCCGAGGTTCCTGGTGGCCAACGGCCAGGTGCTGGCGCTCCGCCGCGACGCGCTGGAGCGGGCGGGCGGGTGGGAGGCCGTCCGCGCCGACGTCGTCGACGACATGGCGATCTGCCGCCGGGTGAAGGCCTCCGGCGGGCGCGTCGTCTTCGCCGACGGGCACCAGATGGCGACCTGCCGGATGTACGAGGGGCGGGTGCAGGTGTGGCACGGCTTCTCGAAGAACCTCTACGAGGGGCTCGGCGGGCGCCCGCTGATCCTCCTCTTCGTGATCCTCCTCTATGCCGGGGTCTTCGTCGCGCCGTACGTGGCCCTCTACTTCGCCATGACGGGGCGAGGCTACCTGGCCGGCGCGGCGACGTTGGGCGTGCTGGCGAACGTGGCGATACGCGCGGCGATGGCGGCGCGGCTCCGGCACCCCAGCAACGGGGTCATCGTCCATCCCGTCTCCGCCCTCTGGTTCGTGGCCATCGCCGTCAACTCCTTCCGCTGGAGCCGGAGTGGGCGGATCGCCTGGCGGGGGCGCGTCTACCCGGCCCGCG
>DATACF010000471.1:0-4584 GCA_036259235.1 Longimicrobium sp.
GCCCCGGCACGAATGCCGGGGCCCCGCTTCTGCATCCAGCCGATCCGCGAGAACGATCAGTGGTTCTCGCGCGAGCCGTAGCCGTCGGGGACGGGGCGGTCGGGGGGCTGGTAGCTGGCGCCTTCCTCGACGGCCGTCCCGGCGTCGTGCGTCCCGTACGAGAGCGACTCCAGGTCCTCGACCAGGTGCGCGGCGGTGTCGGACTGGTTGACCTCCTTCTGCTCGCCGAGCTGGTCGTCGACCTCGAGGTCGGCGGTGACGGCGTCGTCGGCGGCCTCGGGCATCTCGCCGCGGTGGAGCTCGTCGACCACCAGCTCGTTGGAGAAGTCGGCGATCCCCAGCACGTCGAGGACGGCCTGGGCGGCGATCTGCGCCTCGCCGTCGGAGGAGACGCGCCCCTGGAGGGTGACGCGGCCGTCCTTGACGATCACGTCGATCCACCCCATGTCCAGCTCGGGGTACTCGCTCAGGTGCTGGAGGACGACGTCGTAGATCTCGTCGTCGTCCATGGTGGTGAAGTCGTACGGGTCGAAGCTGGACACGGCCCTTCCTCCGTCTGTTGCGCTCTGCCTTAGAAGTGGAGCACCGCCCCCACCGTCGCGGACGACGCGTTGTTCCACTCGCTGATCCCGGACACGTTCACGGGGCGGAAGCCTTCCGGGGCGGACTGCCGCCAGAGCCGCCCGTCGAGCTGGAGGCGGATGGAGGCGCGGGGGGTGACGTAGATGTCCGTCCCGGCGCCCAGTCCCACCGCAAAGGCGGGGCCGAAATCGAAGCGCTCCGTCTCCGGGAGGTCTTCCTCGGCGTCGCCCGAGCCCGCGAGGTCGGCCGCCAGCCCGCCGCTCAGGCGGACGAAGGGGGCGAAGCCGCGGTAGGCGCGGGGGCCGGTGAGCGAGAAGCGGAGCGCGGCCTCGCCGATCAGGACCGCCGTGGAGGTGGTGGCTCCGGTGTCGAGGACGCGGATCTCCGTCGAGTCGGCGACGGCCTCGGCCGCGTAGACCTTGCGGTCGCTGGGGCTGAAGCCGACCCCGGCCTCGAAGGTGAGCGGGCCCCCCACGCGGACGCCGTAGCGGAGCCCGAAGAGCGGGCCCGACCGCGGGCCGAAGTCGGCCGCGGTGCTGTCGCTCAGGTTGATGGTGGGGTCGGTGAAGAGATACCCGGCGAAGGCCTGGATCCCCTGCGTCTCCTCGAGGTAGCGGTACGGCGAGGGGATGCTCTGCGCGGCGGCGGCGCCGGCCGGGAGGAGGAGGGCGCCCAGGAGCGCGGCGAAGGTCCGCGAAAGTCGGTTCATGAGATGCGGCAAGCGGAAAAACGTGAGCGGCGGAACGGCCTCGGCCTTCCGCCGCAAGCCAACGGTCCCGGACGGAACGCGTCGCGGGACCGTTATAGCGGAGCGAAGCTAGTCTTTGTTCCGCGCGGGAGCAAGCGAGGGGCGCGCCCGGACGGAAATCGCGGTCCTGAAACGGCTTCCGCCGCCCGTCCAGGCATCCCCGGAATCACCCCCGGACCCGCAGGTCCTTCCCCGTCATCGCGGCCGGCTGGGGGACGCCGATCAGGCCGAGGAGGGTGGGGGCGACGTCGGCGAGGGCGCCGTCGTCCAGGGCGGCGGCGGTCTTCCGGCCGTCGGGCTCCACCAGGACGATCCCCACCGGGTTGGTGGTGTGGGCGGTGTGGGGGCCGTTCGTCTCCGGGTCCCACATCTGCTCGCAGTTCCCGTGGTCGGCGCTCACCAGGAGGGCGGTCCCCGTCTCGCGGCAGGCGGCCAGCACCTCGCCGAGGCCGGCGTCGACCGCCTCGACGGCCTTCTTCGCGGCCTCCAGGCTCCCGGTGTGCCCCACCATGTCGGGGTTGGCGTAGTTGCACACCAGGACGTCGTGCGCCTTCGAGCGGATGGCCTCCACCAGCCCGCGGGTGACCTCGGGGGCGCTCATCTCGGGCTGGAGGTCGTACGTCGCCACCCTCGGCGAGGGCACCAGCCGCCGCGTCTCGCCCGGCGGGGCCTCCTCGGCGCCGCCGTTGAAGAAGTAGGTGACGTGCGGGTACTTCTCCGTCTCGGCGGTGCGGAACGAGGTGAGCCCGCGCGCCGCCAGGACGTCGCAGAGCTTGTCGCGCAGCTCCTCGGGGGGGAAGGCGCAGGGGAGGGGGAAGTCCTCGTCGTACTGCGTGAGCGTCACCAGCTCGACGTTCGGCATCGGGCCCCGGTCGAAGCCGTCGAACGCCGGGTCGGCGAGGGCGCGGGAGAGCTCGCGGGCGCGGTCCGCGCGGAAGTTGAAGAAGATGGCCCCGTCGCCGTCGTGGAGGGAGCCGAGGGGCGCGCCGGCGTCGTCGACGAGGACGCGCGGCTTCACGAACTCGTCGGTCTCCCCGCCCGTGTACGCCTCCGCGATGGCCTGGACGGGGTCGCGGACCGGGACGCCCTCGCCGTGGACGAGGGCGCGGTAGGCGAGCTCGACGCGGTCCCACCGGCGGTCGCGGTCCATGGCCCAGTAGCGGCCGGTGAGGGTGGCGAAGGCGATGTCGCCCCCGGGGAGGCGGTCGCGGAGCCACTCGACGTAGCCGCGGGCGCTCTGGGGGGGCGTGTCGCGCCCGTCGAGGAAGGCGTGGATGCGCACCCGGGGGACGCCCTCGCGCGCCGCCATGTCGCAGAGCGCCATCAGGTGCGCGTCCACCGCGTGCACGCCGCCGCGCCCCACCAGCCCCAGGAGGTGGAGGGTGGCGCCGCGCGCCTTGACCGCGCGCATGACCTCCAGGAGGGCGGGAACGCGGAAGAGCTCGCCGGTCTCGATGGCGTGGGTGATCCGCTGGAGGCTCTGCATCACCACCCGCCCGGCGCCGAGGTTGGTGTGGCCCACCTCGGAGTTCCCCATCTGCCCCTCGGGGAGCCCCACCGCGGGGCCGTGGGTGACGAGCCGGGCCTTCGGGTAGCCCCCCTCCTCCCAGAGGTGCGTCCACGTCGGCGTGCGGGCCTGCGCCACCGCGTTGTCCCAGGCGGGCTCGCGGAGGCCCCAGCCGTCCAGGATCACGAAGCAGGCGCGGGGGCGTCCGGCGGCCGTCGGGGGAGAGTCGGGCATGGGGGCGGTGCGATCTTTTAATGTGGAGACGCTTGACGCGGCGCATGGATTCGGCCTAAGTTGCTCCGAACTCACAGCGCCGCCGAATCTACTTCGCGCCCGGACGGTTCCGCCACCCCGGACGCTTCCCCCGTTGACACGCCCGGCCCGCGGTTCCCACGCGCTTGATCCGCGCGCGGGTCTCGCCGTTCGCGTGTCCTCTCCCGCGCGGGGACGTCCAGCGCCAGCCGCGCCCGTCCGCCCCTTTCCGGCGGCCCTCCCCACGACTTTCAACCGGCCGCGACGCCCGGGCAACCCCGCCCGCTCCGGCCCGCTCGAACCCCGAAACCAGACCGCCCGCGCCATCCCGCTTCCCCCGGAAGGGAGCGCGCGGCCGCAGTGAACACCCACGCTGTCGCAGCAGACCCCGAGGACACGCCATGCACCGACCCCGCCGCGCCGCCGGAACCCTCGCCCTCTGCGTGCTCTCGGGCACCGCGCTGGGCCTGGCCGCCCCGTCCCGCCCGCTCCCGCCCGTCACCTGGACCGACGTGGCGCCCCGCGCCCCGGTCCGCGTGGTGGCCAACGGCTCCGAGGCGGTGGCGAAGCTCGCCGACCTGGCCTTCGGGCGGAGCGGCGCGCTCCGGGTGATGGTGACCGACCCGCACCGCCCGGTGAACCTCCCGATCCTCTGGGAGACCCCGCCCCCGGCGGAGGTCCGCTACCGGTGGCTCCCGCAGGCGGGGACGCAGGTGAGCGCGCTCCTGGGCGAGTCGCACCTCTCGATGGGGATCCAGGCGCCGGCCTCCAGCGGGGTCTACCGCCTCCAGCTGAACGCCGCCGGGTGGAGCCAGGAGGTCGGCGAGCTGTCGGTGATCACCCGCGTCCCCTTCTCCGAGAAGCGGGGCGGGTACCTGAACGGCTACCGGATCGGGAGCTGGACCACCGAGCGCTCGGGGCGGAGCGACCAGTACGCGCCGCCGGCCGGCTTCATCGAGGTGACCCCCGCCAACCAGGACCTCCCGGTCTCCACGCACTTCCGCCTCCGGAACTTCCTCACCAAGGACCAGTTCGCCGTCTGGCCCAAGTACCTGGCGCTCGACCTGCGGCTCATCGACAAGCTGGAGCTGGTGATGCAGGAGCTGAACGCAATGGGCGTCCGCGCCGAGCACATGGCGGTCATGAGCGGCTTCCGCACCCCCGCGTACAACATCCAGGGCGTGGGCGAGGGGGGCCGGGCGCTCCTGAGCCGGCACACCTACGGCGACGCGTCGGACGTGTGGGTCGACAACGACCGCGACGGCTACATGGACGACCTCAACGGCGACGGGCGGCGCGACACCGGCGACGCGCAGGTGATGCTGCGGGCGGTCGACCGCGTGGAGCGGCGCTTCCCCGAGCTCACCGGCGGGGCGGGGGTGTACCGCGACAACGGCGCCCACGGGCCGTTCATCCACATCGACGCCCGGGGCACGCGCTCGCGCTGGTAGTCTCGCGAGATCGTTCGGCGGATCGAGATGCAGAAGAGGGCCCG
>DATACF010000472.1:0-4911 GCA_036259235.1 Longimicrobium sp.
GCTTCCAGCACCGCCGCCCGCGCCGGTCCGCGCGGCGCCGCCGCCAGCCGCTCGCGCGCCTCGTCCGCGCGGGAGCCCCAGAGCGCGTCGAGCGAGACGCTGGTCTCCGCCAGCTCCGCCGCGGGGACGCCGAGGAGCGCCTCCATCCCGCCGGGCTCCAGCCGCGCCGACACGTGCTCCATCCGCCCCGCCATGCGGATGACGGCCGGCGTGCACCGCGCGCCCACCACCTCGCTGGCGTACGCCGTCCCGCCCTCCGGCTGCGCGGGCGCGTCGCCCAGGTCGAAGATCAAGTGCACGCCGCCGTCCGGGAGGACCCGCTCCACCACCGGCGCCTCCGGCGGCACCCACTCGTGCCCGAAGTGGATGCGCGCCACGAAGTCCGCCAGCGGCGGCGCGGGCGCGACGGAGCGGTAGACGCCCGCCGGCGCGTCCGAAGACCGCCAGAAGAGCGCGTCGTCGCCGGTGTTCAGGTACATCCGTTCCGCGTCGGATCGCATCGTCGGGCCGAAGGCGCGGGGTAATGGCGGAAGAGCGAGCGGACGGAAGATAATCCGCGGCGGGAGCGGTGGAAGGGAGCACGGGGCGAAGGAGAGGCCCGCGTCGCGCGCAGGAGCGGGTCGACGCGCTCGAAGCTCACGCCCGCAGCCCGGCCCGGAGCGCAGCGGAGGGACATGCCCGCATCCGCCGTTCGCCGTTGCAGTTGCCGTTCCCCCAGGGCCGCCTCCCACACGCCGAGCCCCGGCCGCCCGCGACCAAACGCGGCGCTCCGGGGTAGCAGCGCCCGGACCGGTGACCCCCGGACGCCCCCCGTCGTCACTCACTCCCGCGCGAGCAGCGTTATGTCGCCCCGCAAACGGCGCGCGGGAGCGGGGCGACTTCGCTTGTATCCCGCACCGGGGGCCGCTATCTTCTTCGGTCCACCACAGTTGAAGCACCCCCCGCCGGCCCGGCCGAAGCCCCGCGCGGCAGTGCAGCACCCCCCTTTCGGACGTCATGGCGACGAACACGGCAAAGCTGAGGGAGCGCGCCCGCGCCCACGAGCTCAAGGACCAGTGGCGCGAGGCCATCGGCGTCTACCGCGAGCTCCTGGACGAGGCCGAGGGGGGCGCCGAGGTCGACATCGCCCTCTACAACCGGATCGGCGACCTCCACCTCCGCCTGAACGAGACCGAGCTCGCCATCCAGGCGTACGAGTCGGCCGTCAACGCCTACGTCGACGTCGGGCTCTACAACAACGCCATCGCCCTCTGCCGCAAGATCCTCCGCCTGGTCCCCGGGCGGGCGGCCACCTACCTGCGCCTGGGGCAGATCAGCGCCGCCAAGGGGTTCTTCGCCGACGCGCGCCAGAACTTCCTGGAGTACGCCGAGCGGATGCGCAAGGCGGGGAAGCTCGACGCCTCCTTCGACGCCCTCAAGGAGTTCGCCGACCTCTCCCCCGACCCGGCCGACGTCCGCCGCCTCCTCGCCGAGCAGTTCCTCGGCCACGGGCGCAAGGACGAGGCGGTCGAGCAGCTCCGCATCCTCCTCTCGCTCCTCGAGGAGGGGGGCGACGCCGCGGGCGCCGAGGCGGTGCGCCGCCAGATCGTCACCGTCGACCCCACCGCCGCCACCACCGGCCTCGCCCGCCAGGCCCGCGGCCCCGCGGCCGCCGACGACTTCCGCTCCGCCTTCGACACCGGCCTCCTCCCGCCGAGCGCCCCCGCCCCCGCCCCCGGGGCCCCGCCCCGCGACGCGGGCGAGGACGTGCAGGTGGGCGCGGCCCTCGACCAGGACTACGGCAACGTCGACCTCGACGTGGCGCCGCTGGAGGGGCTCGAGAGCACCATGCTCGACGCGCCCCCCGCCGCCCCGCCCGCGAGAGGGGCGCCGCCCGCGGCCGGCGCGGACGAGGACGACGACGCGGAGGGGATGGCCGACCTCCCCCTCCTCGACATGGACGCCCCCGCCGCCCCGGCGGAGCGCGGCCCCGACCCCGCGCGCTTCGGCGAGGTCTCGCTCGACGAGCAGCCGATGGACTTCGCGGCCGGGTACGACTACGACGACGACGAGGACGACGGCGGCGCCGACCCCCTCCCCCTCCTCGACGTCGACGCGCCCCCCGCGCCGCCCGCGCGCGACCGGCTGGAGACCCTCCGCGAGCGCGTCGCCGCCGCCCCGGAGGACCACGCCGCCCGCGACGAGCTCGTCCCCCTCCTCCACGACCGGGGGCTGGGGCACGAGGTGCCGGGGCTCCTGGAGGAGGCGCACCGGGCGCTCGCCGCGCGCGGGCTCTTCCGCGACGCCATCGAGCCGATCTCCGCGCTCATCCGCCTCCGTGGGGACGACCCGCTCCTCCTCCAGAAGCGCGTCGAGTACGCCTTCCGCTCCGGCGACCGCGAGGCGCAGGTGGCCGCCTACCTGGCGCTGGGGCGCCACCTGGCCGCCACCGGCGAGCGCGCCAAGGGCGAGGCCGTCTTCCGCCGCGTCCTGGAGCTCGACCCCGCGAACGACGAGGCGAGGTCGGCGATCGCCATGATCACCCCCGCCGCGCCCGCCCCCGCCGCCCCGGAGGCCCCCGCGCAGCCGGCCGCCCCCGCGGCCGACTACATCGACCTCGGCGAGCTGATCCTGGGGGTCGACGACGGGCGCGAGCCCACCACCCGCTTCGTCGTCGAGGAGCGCGAGCCCACCGGCGACGAGGACAAGGACTTCGCCGACATGCTGGCGCACTTCCGCCAGAAGGTCGCCGAGAACATCGAGGTCGAGGACTCCACCAGCCACTACGACCTGGGGCTCGCCTTCAAGGAGATGGGGCTCCTCGACGAGGCCATCGCCGAGTTCCAGGTGGCGCTCCGCGGCGGGGCCAACCCGCTGGCCACGCTGGAGCTCCTGGGGCAGTGCTTCGTCGAGAAGGGGCAGTACGCCGTGGCGGTGCGCGTCCTCGACCGGGCGCTCAAGCTCCCCGGCTCGGCCGACGGCGAGCTGGTGGGCGTCCTCTACAACCTGGGGCGCGCCGAGGAGGCGCTGGGGCGCACCCCCCACGCCATCGAGCTCTACGAGCGCGTCCTCTCCTTCGACATCCGCTTCCGCGACACCCAGGCCCGCATCGAGGCGCTGCGCGCGGCCAGCGGCGCGGCGCCGCTTTGACTTGGGCCGGGCGGCCGGTTACCTTGACGCCGCTTCCGGCCACCCGAAATCTCCAAGACGCCGTCTTTCGTTAGGGGCATGACGCTGCGCACCGCACCCCGACTCTCGGACCTGCACGCTCCCGTCCAGGCGCGGCTCGACGCCGTGGTGGACGAGATCCGCCGCATCGTCGTCTCCGACTTCGCGCCGGTCGAAGAGGTCAACCACTACCTCATGAAGATCCGGGGGAAGCTCTTCCGCCCCGGGCTCGTCCTCCTCTGCGACGAGCTGGGCGGCGAGCGGCACCCCGAGGCCGAGACGCTGGCCGCCATCATCGAGCTGGTGCACCTGGCCACCCTGGTCCACGACGACGCCGTCGACCACTCGGTCCTCCGGCGCGGGATGCCCACCGTCAACGCCCTCTGGAGCCACCAGGTCGCCATCATCATGGGCGACTACCTGTACTCGCGCTCCATCTCCGAGATCACCCGGCTGGGGAAGCTGGAGCCGATCCGCGTCATCGCCGCGGCCGCCAACGCCATGACGGTGGGCGAGATGCGGCAGCTCTCCAGCCACGACGCGCTGCACTTCTCCGAGGACGACTACTACCGGCTGATCGACTCCAAGACGGCCTCGCTGATGGGCGCCGCCTGCGAGCTGGGCGCGCTGACCGGCGCCCCCGAGCACCGCGAGGCGCTGGGGCGGTACGGCCGCGAGCTGGGGCTCGCCTTCCAGATCGCCGACGACCTCCTCGACTACACCGCCGACTCGGCGGTCACGGGGAAGCCCACGGGGCTGGACCTCCGCGAGCACAAGGTGACGCTCCCGCTGATCGCCGCGCTCCCGCGGCTCTCGCCCGGCGAGCGGGCCGACGTGGAGGCGTTCTTCCGCAACCCCGAGCCCCAGGACGAGGCCATCGCGGCCATCGTCCGGCTGGTCGAGGGGCACGGCGGGCTGGCGTACGCGCGCGAGGCGGCGCTGGAGTGCGCGCGGCGCGCGGGGGAGGCGCTGGAGGGGCTTCCGGAGGGTCCCGCGCTGGAGGCGCTGCGCGAGAGCATCGCCTACGCGGTGGAGCGGCGCCGTTGACGGCACCTGTTTTGCCGGGGGCGGAAGGCGTCACGAGGGGGGGCAGGGTCAACGGAAACCGGGTGGGGGAGGTGCGATGAACGCGACACGCCGGCGCGCGGGGCGCCTGCTGATGGTGGTGCTGGTGGGGCTGGTCCTGGGCGCGCTGCTGTCGGAGCTGGCGATGCGGTTCATGCCCGCGAGCACGGCCCGCACCTTCTTCACCACCTCGGTCTCCGCGGCGTTCGGGCCCCTGGTGATCGACCTGGTGGCCGTCGGGCTCACGCTGGGGCCGCTGGTGTTTCGCCTGGACTTCCTGAGCGTGCTCGGGGTGCTCGTGGTGGCGCTGGCGGCGCGGACCTGGCTATGAGGTTCTGAGTCTTTCGAGGGACGGCAGAGGGCGCGCTCTCCTCCGTGGAGGGCGCGCCCTTTCGTATTCCTCGGTTCCGGCAAACGGCTTACGGCAACGGCAACGACGGCTTCGGGCGTGTCCCTCCGCTGCGCTCCGGGCCGGGCTGCGGGCCGCGTAGGCAACGATACTACCGTTGCCGACGCGGCGGAGCCCCTGGCGGACTCCACGCCTTCCTCCATGACGTCGCGGACCGCGCTCCCCTTCGCATTCCCCTCCGCCAGGGTCTCCGCCCTCCGGGCCCGCATCCCTCACGCAACTTCGCGGAAGCACCGAACTTCGATCCGGTTCGACCGTCTTCCGTCGCATGCATCGGGCTCCGCGCGCCC
>DATACF010000473.1:0-2773 GCA_036259235.1 Longimicrobium sp.
CGGGCCTCTTTCGCGTCCGTGCCCCCGGGGCCGCCGCTAGGGGAGGCGCGCGAACGCCGCGTCCGCGTCGACGATCCCCCACCCGTACTGGGGAGACCACCCGGCCCCGTGGACCCGGCGCGCCGC
Source organism: Longimicrobium sp. (assembly GCA_036259235.1). Taxonomy (GTDB): domain Bacteria; phylum Gemmatimonadota; class Gemmatimonadetes; order Longimicrobiales; family Longimicrobiaceae; genus Longimicrobium. The sequence goes on from DATACF010000473.1 coordinate 127, forward strand.
GTCGAGGAGGTGGCGCTTCATCTCGCGCGCGGGGAGCGTGCGCCCCCTGGGAGAGGAGCGGAGCGCGGCGAGGACGCCGCCGACGACGGGACACGCCGCCGAGGTGCCGCCGTCGATCGGGGTGAGCCCCCGGAAGTGGCTGAAGCCGGTGATGTCCGGCGTCTGCGCCGACAGCCCGCCCGGCCCCTCGGACGAATACCCCAGGTGGTCGTCCTGGACGGTGGCCGCGGCCACCGAGACCACGGCCGGGTGGGAGTTCGCCCCGTGGATGCTCCGGGCGGCGCCGACGTCGCCCGCGCCGCACGACTTCGCGGGGCAGCCGCTCCCGCAGTTCCCGGCGGCGAAGACCACGTCGACCCCGCTCCCGGCCAGCGCCCCGGTGATCTGGTTGAACGGGTGCGCGGGGTTGCGCGAGTAGTTCTGGGGGTGCCCGATCGGCGCGTCCCCGCTCGTGTCGTACATCCCCCAGCTGTCCACCACGACCTTCGGCCCGGGGAGCTGGAGGTGCATGACCATGATCTCGGAGAAGGCGCGGATCGCGTCGGAGATGAAGGCGATCCAGGCCGTCCCGGCCTCGCGCAGGAGCGGGTAGTCCCAGATCTCGGCGTCGGGAGCGGCGATCCGGGCGTCGAACGCGACCATGGTCCCGTGGCCGAGCGGGACGCCGGCCCCGGGATCCACCCCGGGGCGCGGAGTCCACCCGTTCGCGAGGTGGATCCGGGTCCCGTCGATCCCCGCGTCGACGACGATGATCTTCACGCCCTTCCCCGTGCAGCCCGCGCCGTGGAGCGCGCCGAGGTTGAGCTTCGCCACCACGTCCGCGTCGGTGCCGACCGCCACCGCGCCCGGGCACACCGAGGGGAACGGCTCGATCTGGGGATCGGCGAAGAGGGCTTCCACCTCGGCGTTCTCCCGCTCGAACGCCTCGGCGGCGCGCTCGTCCTCGACCTCGACGACGACGACGTACTGGTTCCCCCGCTCCCCGCGGAACCGGGCGTCCCCGCGGCCTTCGCCGGCCGGGATCCGGACGGGGTAGGCGTCCTTCCGTACGACCGCGTCGCCGGGCACCCACAGGTGGTCCCGGAGGAGGTCGGGCGTGTCCGACGCGGCCTGCGTCTCGAAGGCGCTGGACAGCCACTCGGTCCCCCTCAGCACGGCGATGCGTCTCATCGTCTCTCCCTCGCTCATGAATCCGACGAAAAGGAACCCATGGAGAAGTCGGGAAACAGCTCCGCGCCGGCGGCCCGCAGCCGCGGCACGGCGTCCTGGCGGACCTCTCCCCGCACCAGGACCGACTCGCCCTCCGTGTCCAGCCTGACGACCCCGAACTGCCGGTCCACCTCCATTCCACAGGCCTGGACCTCGTCGAGGATGTCGGCGTCGGCTCGCGCCTGGCGCTGGAGTCTCGCCATGTACCGTGACAAGCCTCGCCTCCCCTGGCTGGAGCGGCCGCTCCCTCGCGGCCGCCTCGGGACGAGCTCCGGCGCCGCGGGCGGAACGCCGCCGCGGCATTCGGAAAGGAATAGCACCTTCCATACGCATCGTACCCTCGGCCGCCCCGGAGCGGCAAGGCTGGCGTGCGGGGACGACGGCGGAGAGGCCGCCGCTCCCTTCCGCCCTCCGTGTGCGCCTCCGGCGCCCCACCTGGGGCACGATCGCCCGGCGCTGTCCCTCCCGTGCCCCGGTTCGCGGCCTCCGGCGTCGCTCCCGGCATCAGGTTCGGCCGTGCTTATCCTTGATTGAAAACAACTTACGTTTGGAAGGGAAAGCGGGCGCGCAAGCTGCCTGGGAAGCGCAGCGAGGCCGCGGAACAGGGCCTCCACCAACCCCCCTTCGATCAAAAGGACGACTTCGATGTCGAGCAAGCTTGCCGCCCCGCAGATGGTGATGAACAGCCGGATGCTCTACACCAGCTGGATCCCCGCCGACCCCGAGGCGTGCGCGCGCCTCCTCCCGCGCGCGCTGGAGCCGGCGGTCAACGGCGCCATCTACATGAACCAGTACGTGGTCGACCGGGCCGAGCAGACCACCGGCTTCGGCGCGTACTCGCTGACCTACCTGGGGCTCGACGTGGCCGGCCACCCGGCGCCGGACGGCGTGACGCCGGGCCGCTTCTTCACCCACTACTTCAACTCGTCCGAGGTCGTCCGCGAGTACGCCGCCGAGCGCGGCGTCCCGGCCTCCCCCGGCCGCACCGAGCTGGTGGTCGAGGGCGGCGTCGCCACGGCGACGACCTTCGTCGGCAACCGCCCCATCATCCGCACCCGCGCCGAAGTGGGCGCGGAGGCCGACCTGCACCTGGCCGGGCACCTCCGCTACATCACGCAGGTGGGCGACCGGCTGGTGAGCGGGAACTACCCGTACAACGCCGAGGCGGTGAGCGTCTTCCGCGTCCTCTCCATCGAGTTCCTCGACCCCTCGCACCCGGTGTACGCGCTCCGCCCCGCGTCGCCGCTGGAAGTGGTGACGGGGTCGTCGTTCTACGCCCCCCTCGACTCGTTCGTCTACCCCGGCGGCGAGGTCGACATGGGCCCGGCCAACCGCCATCCCCACCCGGAAGACGGCGCCGAGCGGCTGAAGGTGGAGATCGCCGCGGTCTGACGGACGCGCCGGCCGAAGAAAGCACGAGAGGGCGGGCCGCCACGCG
>DATACF010000474.1:0-4101 GCA_036259235.1 Longimicrobium sp.
GAAGCAGAGTCAGCAGAGGGAGTTCTCTGCTGACTCTGCTTCTCTGCGTGAGACCTTTGTCGTTTCGGCCGCCCGCGCGACGGGCCCCGGCTACGGCGCCGCCGCCCGCCCGATCTCCATCCCCAGCCGCACCGGCGCGTCCGGCTTCAAAGCAGGCGACAGCTCCACGCGCCCCGGCTCGAATACGAGGACGACCGTCGACCCCAGGTGGAAGGTCATCACGTGGTCGCCCTGCCGCACGGGGACGGGCGGGTCGTACGTCCTGGTGACCGCCGCCGTCCCCTTCCGGTTCGTCACCCACCCGTCCGCGCCCGGCGCCGCGTTCCACTCGCGGTCGAAGGCGGCGGAGATGCGGCCCACGTTGTAGGCGCCCACGGCCACCATCGCCACCCGCCCCAGCGGCCCGTCGACGTAGCACAGGAGCCGTTCGTTGCGCGCGAAGAGCTCGGGGACGTGCATCACCGCCGGGAGGTTCACCGGCATCAGCGCGCCGGGGACGTGCCGCGCCCGGGGGATCGTCCCGTCGCACGGCGAATGGATGCGATGATAATCGCGCGGGCTCAGGTAGAGCGTGACGAACGCGCCCCCCTCGAAGCGCTCCCACAGGTCGTCCTCGTCCAGCAGCGCGCGTAAGGAGTAGTCGCGCCCCTTCGCCTGGATCAGCTTCCCCGCCGTCACCCGCCCGAGCTGCCCGGTGCGCCCGTCCACGGGGCTCGCCGCCACGCGCGGGTCGCCGGGCCACGTCCGCACGCCCTCCTTGAGCGTGCGGGTGAAGAAGCGGTTGAGCGTGGGGAAGCTCTCCAGCGGCTCGGCGGCCTCCGAGAGGTCGGCGCCCACCACCCGCGCGAAGCCGCCCAGCACCGGGCGCCGGAGCGGCCGCGGGAGCGGAACGTCGGCCGCGGCGCCGAACGCGCGGCTGAGCGCCCCCTGGGGGAGGCGGCGGAGGATCGTGAGGAGGGCGCGCGCGCGGGCGCCCGGGGCGTCGGGGGTGTGGTCGTCCATCCGGATCCTCGTCGGTCCTGTCGAGACGCCTCCGCGCCCGGACGAAACATCCGGGAGCGGAACGGCGGGTGCGGTGTTAGATTCGGCGGCCCCGCCTCTGCAGAGGGAGTGAAAGTACCGCGCCGCGCCGCGCGTGACGAGCGGGCGGCGCGCTCCATCATCCGAGAACCGAAAGACGACGTGCCGGAATCCATCGCCCCCCCGACCGCGGCCCGCCTCCACGTCGCCTCGCGCACCCGCGCGCTGGCGAACGGGATGCGGGTGATCGCGCACGAGGACCGGAGCGCGCCGCTGGTGGCGGTGCACCTGATGTACCGCGCGGGCTCGCGCGACGAGCGGCCGGGCCGCACGGGGCTCGCCCACCTCCTGGAGCACCTGATGTTCGAGGGGTCGCTCCACGCCCCCAAGGGGCACTTCGACGACGCGCTGGAGCGGGTGGGCGGCACCAACAACGGCTCCACCTGGCTCGACCGCACCAACTACTACGAGACCGTCCCCACCCACGCCGTCGAGCTCCCCCTCTGGCTGGAGCGCGACCGGATGGCCTTCTTCCTCCCCGTCCTCACCGGCGAGGTGCTGGAGGTGCAGCGCGGGGTGGTGATCAACGAGCGCCGCCAGGTCTACGAGAACCGCCCCTACGGGATGGCCGACCAGCGCCTCCACGAGATGCTCTTCGGCCAGGGCCACCCCTACTCGTGGCCCACCATCGGCTACATGGAGGACCTGGAGCGGATCACGCTGGAGGACGCGCGGGAGTTCTACGCGACGTACTACACGCCGGGGAACGCCGTCCTCGCCTTCGCGGGCGACCTGGCGGCCGAGGATGCCTTCGCGCTGGCCGAGCGCTGGTTCGGCGACCTCCCCGGCGGGCCGGAGATCCCCCCCGCCCCCCTCCCCGCCGACCCCGCCCCGGCGGCGGCGGTGGCGCGCGAGACGATGGAGGACGCCGTCTCCTTCCCCCGCGTCTACCAGGCGTGGGCCGTCCCCGGCTACGGGACGCGCGAGTGGGTGGCGCTCGACGTCCTCGCCTACCTCCTGGCCGACGGCGACAGCTCGCGCCTCCAGCGGGCGCTGGTCCGCGAGGGGCGGCTGGCGCAGGACGTGGACACCTACCTCTACCCCACGGCGCTCGCCGGCGTCTTCGGCGTCGTCGCCACCGCGCGCTCAGGGATAGCCCCCGAGGCGCTGGAGGAGGCGGTCCGCCGCGAGCTGGACGCGGTGGCGCGCGACGGGGTGACGGACGACGAGCTCCTGGGCGCCGTCCGCCGCGTCCGCCGCGACCAGGTCACCGAGCTGGCCACGGTGGAGGAGCGCGCCGAGGCGCTGGCCTACGCCGCCACCGTCCTCGGCGACGCCGGCGCCCTCGACCGCGTCTGGGAGCTCTACGCCGAGATCACCCCCGAGGAGGTCTCCCGCGCGGCCGCCGCCTTCCTGGCCGGTGACCGCGGCGCCACGCTGGTCGTCGTCCCCGGCGCGGACACGGACGGCGAGGAGGGCGACGAGGAATACGACGACGAGGAGGACGGCGATGACGCCTGAGACGACGACCGCCGCCGTCCTGGCGCCCCCGGTGCTCGGCGCCCCGCCCGCCCCGCGCGTCCCCGTCCCCGCGCGGTGGACGATGGCGAACGGCCTCCGCGTCGTCGCGGCGCCGAAGCCGGGGATGCCGCAGGTGGTCCTCCGCCTCGTCCTCCCCGCCGGCTCCGCGGCCGACCCGGCCGAGTATCCCGGCGCGGCGCACCTGGTCGGCCATCTCCTCACCGAGGGGACGGCCACGATGACGGCCGAGGCGCTGAACGCGCGCCTCGACCTCCTGGGCGCGGCCGTGCACCCGCACGTGGGGCACGACTTCGCCGAGATCGAGGCGGTCTTCCTCAGCGAGACGCTCGCCGAGGGGATCGCGCTCCTGGCCGAGGTGGCCCTGCGCCCCTCCTTCCCCGGGCACGAGGTGGAGCGGGTGCGGGCCGAGTCGCTCGACGCGCTGGTGGCGCGCCTCGACGAGCCGGCCAACCTCGCCGACGACCGCGCCATGCTGGAGGTCTTCGGGCCCCATCACCCGTACGGGCACCCGTCGTTCGGGACGGAGGCGGGGATCCGCGCGGTGCCGCGGGAGGCGCTGGTGGCCCTCCACGCGGCGCGCTACCGCCCGGGGGGCGCCTTCGTGGTGGCGGCGGGCGACTTCGAGACGGCGGAGCTGCGGGCCCTCCTCGACGCGGCGTTCGGCGAGTGGACGGGGGAGGCCGCGCCGGTCCCCTACCCCGCCACGCCGCCGACGCCGGCCCACGCGGGACGGACGCTGGTGCAGCGATGGCCCGACGCGGCGCAGTCGGAGATCCGGATGGCGGGCCCCGGTCTCACGCGCGCCTCGGCCGACTGGGTGACGGCGGCGGTGGCGAACTTCGTGCTGGGCGGGAGCACCATCACCGGCCGCCTGGGCGCCAACCTCCGCGAGGACAAGGGGTGGACGTACGGCGCCCGCTCGTCGTTCACGGCCGGGCTCGCCCCCGGCGGCTTCGTGGCCGACACCGCCGTGGACGTCGAGGTCACCGCGGCCGCCGTGGACGAGATGCTCCGCGAGCTCCGCCGGATGGCCGACGAGCCGGTGGAGGAGGGGGAGCTGCGCCGGGCCAAGGACGCGCTCGTCCTCTCCATCCCCCGCGCCTTCGAGACGCCGTCGGGGATCGCGGGGCGGCTGGCGACGCTGGAGGCGTACGACCTCCCCCGCGACTACTGGGAGCGCTTCCCGGCGGTGGTGGAGGCGGTGACGCCCGAGGACGTCCGGCGGATCGCGCGGGAGCACTTCGACCCCGAGCGGCTGGTGCGGGTGGTGGTGGGCGGGGGGATGGGGGAGTCCTGAGTCCTGGGTCCTGGGTCCTGAGTGGGGGCGGGCTCCGGCGCGGGGCCCTCACCCGGCTCGCTTCAGGCTCGCCACCCTCTCCCACAAGTGGGAGAGGGGAGCTGGCGGTTCGGCGCGTCTCCCCGGCGTCCGCGTGGGGGCAGGCTCCCAGGCGCGATAAATCGCGCGACTACATGGACTTCGACCGCGCTCAAGGCGGCGGTGCGCGACGAAGTTCTCCCCTCCACCCGCACGCCCACTGC
>DATACF010000475.1:0-3918 GCA_036259235.1 Longimicrobium sp.
TCCGTGTCGCCCAGACGGCGTGGAACCGCTTCGCGCCCGCGCAGTGGGCCGTCGCCGCCGCGCTGGGCCCCGCGCCCTGCCACATCGTCACCGACGTGGCCGCCGTCTTCGACCGCGACCCGCGCCGCGACGCCGCCGCCCGGCCGCTCTCCGCGCTCACCCACGCCGAGCTGGTGCGGCTGACGGAGGGCGGCGCGAAGGTCGTCCACCCCGAGGCCGCGCGCCTGGCGCTCCGCCACCGCGTTCCCCTCTCCGTCTACCACTTCCGCGCTTCCCTCTCGGGCGCGGGGGGAACGCGGATCGGTAGGACGGAGACGATCGACCTCTCCGCCCTTCGCGCGCTCCCCGGCCGGGCGGAGGTGGCGGCGTGAGCGCGCGGAAGCTTCGCACCCAGCACGTGCCGCGCTTCGTCCTGGAGTCCGGCGCGGTGCTGGAGAATGTCGTCCAGGCGTACCACCTCGACGGCGCGCTGAACGACGAGCGCGACAACCTCGTCGTCGTCTTCCACTCGCTCACCGGCGGGCCGGAGACGGTGGGCGGGTGGTGGGGCGAGCTGGTCGGCCCCGGGCTGACGGTCGACACCGACCGCTACGCCGTCCTCTGCGCCAACCTCCTCGGCTCGTGCTACGGGACGACGGGCCCGGGCGAGCGCTTCCCCTTCCCCGACGTCACCCCGCGCGACCAGGCGCGCCTCGTCCAGCTCCTCGTGGACGAGATCGGCGCCGAGTCCGTCGCGCTGGCGACCGGGGGATCGCTGGGGGGGATGGTGGCGATGGAGTGGGCGGCGCAGAACCCCGGCCTCGCCCGCGCCGTGGTGGTCTTCGCCGCCCCGGCCGCGCACACGGCGTACGCCATCGCGTGGAACCACCTGCAGCGTGCGGCGGTGGAGGCGGCGGGAGAGCGGGGGCTGGAGATCGCGCGGATGGTGGGGATGATGACGTACCGCACGGCGGCCGAGCAGGCGGCGCGCTTCGGCCGGCGGCGCGGGGACGACGGGGCGTGGGCCGTGGCGTCGTACCTGGAGCACCACGGGCGCAAGCTGCGCGACCGCTTCGACGTGGAGAGCTACGTGGCGCTCACCCGGGCGATGGACGCCCACGACGTCGGCCGCGGGCGCGGCGGCGTGGCGGCGGCGCTCTCGCGGATCACGGGGCGGCTCGTCGGCGTCGGCATCCCCGGCGACCTGCTGTACAGCGACGGCGACGTGCGCGCGTGGACGGACGCGGCGGGGGCGGAGTACCGCGAGATCCGCTCGGAGCGCGGGCACGACGCGTTCCTGCTCGAACCGGAGCAGGTGGGCGAGATCCTGTCCGACGCGCTCGCGGGTGCCGTCGCCACGGTGGGAGGTGGCGCGTGAGCACGATCATCCGGGGGAAGGTGCGCGTCCCGCGGATCGCGCGGGGTCCCCGCGTCGTCCGGGTCGCGCTGGCCGGGTGCGGCGTGGTGGGGGGCGAGCTGGTCCGCCTCCTGGCGCATGGCGCGGGCGAGATCGCGGCCCGCCGCGACCTTCGCTTCGAGCTCGTCTCCGTCCTCGTCCGCCACCCCGGCCGCCCGCGCCCCGACGCCCTCCCCCGCGAGCGGGTGACGACGGAGCTGGAGGCGTTCCTCGCCGCCGCGGCCGAGGCCGACCTCGCCGTCGAGGCCATCGGCGGGCTCGACCCCGCGCTCCGGATCGCGCGGACGGCGCTGGCGGCCGGGCGGCGGCTGGTGACGGCCAACAAGGCGCTCCTGGCCGCGCACGGGCCGGAGCTGGCCGCCCTGGCCCGGCGCTCGGGCGGGCGGCTCGACTTCGAGAGCGCCGTGGCCGGCGGCATCCCCGTCGTCCGCGCCCTCCGCGACTCGCTGGGGCTCACGGAGATCCGCTCGGTGCGGGGGGTGCTGAACGGGACCACCAACTACATCCTCTCGCGCCTGGCCGAGGGGCGCCCCTTCGCCGAGGCGCTGGCCTCCGCGCAGGCGCTGGGCTTCGCCGAGGCCGACCCCTCGCGCGACCTCTCGGGCGAGGACGCCGCCGACAAGCTCCGCATCCTGGCCTGGCTGGCCTTCGGCGTGGAGCCCGGCGCGCTGATCGTCCGCCGCCGCGGCCTCGGCGCCGACCCCGGCCGCCTGGGCGACGACGCGCGGCTGTTGGGCGGGGTGCCGCGGCTGGTGGCGGAGGTGGTGGACGTCAGGGGACAGGGAACAGGGGACAGGGGACAGCCGGCGGAGGGGATCGTCGCGGCGGTCGAGCCGGTGATCGTCCCCGCCGGGTCCGACCTGGGGCGGGCGCGCGACGAGGAGAACGTCGTCGCCATCGAGAGCCGGTGGAACGGCGCGGTGCGGCTCTCCGGCCCCGGCGCGGGCGGCGCCCCCACCGCCAGCGCGCTCCTGGGCGACATGCTCCGCGCCGCCTCTCCGGCCGGGCGGCCGACCTTGTCCGCGCACGTGCCGGTGGAGGACGCGCGGGCGCACACCTGGGTGCTCAGCGCCCGGCGCGAGGGGCCCACCGAGTCCGTCCTCCACCGCACCCTCCGCCGCGCGGGGGTCGGCCTGGTCGACGTCCTCACCGAGCCCGACCGCCGGGTGGCCGTCACCCGCCCCGTCCCCTGGCCCCGCGTCGACCTCGCCGCCCGCGTCCTCGAGTCCCACGCCCTCGCCCCCGTCGTCTCCCGCTGCGAGGTGCGGGTGTGAGGCCAAATCCCTGAAAACCCATGTCTCACGCAGAGAAGCAGAGTCAGCAGAGGAGCCCCCTCTGCTGACTCTGCTCCTCTGCGTGAGACTGTTTTTTCCTTTCGTCACGCACAGTCGCCCGGGTCTGGATCAGCCGACGGCGTTAAGGTAATTCAGATTACGGGTAATCCTGATTACCTTAGCTCACGCCGCCCGCGCGGGGCGTTCGCGGCTCGCGCGCCAGCGGGCGCAGAGCTCTTCGGCGGCGGCGGGCCACTCGGGGAAGTCGAAGGCGAAGCCGGCTTCCAGGAGACGGCCGGGGACGACGCGGCGGCTCTTGAGGACCAGCTCGGTCTCGGAGCGTAAGATGCGGACGCCGATCTCCAGCATCCACTCCGTGGCCGGGAGGCCGATCAGCGCGCCCCACGCCCGCCGGAGCGCGCGCATGAAGTCCGCGTACGGAAGCGGGTTCGGCGAGGCGACGTTGACGACGCCGTCCACCTCGTCGTGCTCGATCAGCCAGTAGAGCGCCCGCACGAAGTCCCGCTCGTGCACCCAGCTGACGTACTGGCGCCCGCTCCCGGCGCGCCCGCCCAGCCCGCGGCGCACCAGCCAGAGGAGGGTGTCGAAGATCCCGCCGCGGTCCGGGCTCATCACCATCGCCGAGCGGAGCGCCACCTTCCGCGTCCGCGGCGTGTCGGCCGCCGCCAGCGCCGCCTCCCACGCGCGGGCGACGTCGATGCTGAAGCGCCACGCCTCCGGCGCACCGGGCTCGCCGCCGCCCAGGATGCCCGTCCGCTCGTCGTTCGGCGCGTCGTAGCGGTGCGCGTAGATGGTGGCCGTGCTGGCCTGGAGCCAGACGCGCGGCGGACGTGCGCATCCGGCGATCGCCTCGCCGACGGCGCGGGTCGAGTCGACGCGCGAGTTCAGGATGGCGGCGCGGTTGGCGGCGTTGTACCGGCAGTTGACGTTCCGCCCCGCCAGGTTCACCACCACGTCCGCCCCCTCCAGCTCCGCCGCCCACGCGCCCACCGTCCGCCCGTCCCACGCGAGGGCGCGCCACGGTGCGGGCCGCGGCTCGCGCGAGAGCACCACCACCTCGTGCCCGTCGCCGTGGAAGGCGCGCGCCAGCACCGTCCCCACCTGCCCCGTCCCCCCCGGAATCACGATCTTCATCTCGGCCTCCGAGTCACTTAATTTGAACACGTTCAATACATAAGCCGAGCGGCATGATTCCGCAAGCATAAAAACAGTGGGGCCGGTCTCCTC
>DATACF010000476.1:0-6365 GCA_036259235.1 Longimicrobium sp.
CCTGGCGGGGGCGGTGATGGCGGGGGTGCTGCGGAGCGGGACGGAGGCGGGGGAGAGCGTGACGACGCGCGCGGCGTACATCCTGTCGCACCCGGCTCCCTGGGGGATGGGGTGGGCGGTGTGGATGTCGGCGGCGCTGGCGGTGGCGGGGTTCTACGCCTGGTGGGCGGCGCGGATTCCGTCCGGACGGCTGGCGGCGGCGGTCCTGGCGGCCACGGCGGCGGGGATGCTCTGCGACCTCTCGGGCGAGGCGCTGTACGCGGCGTGGCTCCCGTGGCTGGCGCCCGACGTCGTGGCCGGCTCGGCGGACGCGGCGGCGCGCTTCGCCGCGCTCCAGCGGGCGGGGACGGTGCTGACGGGCGTGGGGGCGAACGGTTTCTACACGCTGGCGGGGATCGCGCTGACGCTGGGGACGCCGGGGCTGGACGGGCGGACGCGGACCTTCGCCTTCGCGGTGTGGGCGGCCGGGATCGCGCTCTCCGTCTGCGCCGCGGTGGGGAGCACGGCGGGGATGGTGGCCAGCTCGGCCCTCCTCTTCCCCGCGTTCTCCCTGCTCTGCGCCGTCGTGGGCCGCCGGCTGGGGCGCGGTCCCAGGCATCCCTAACGGCGAGGCCTGTAGTAAAAGCTGGAAGACTCAGCGGGGCTGGCGGATGCGCGCGGAGAAGTCGGGGGCGTTGGCCGCGCGCTGGGCCTTGTCGGTGACGTAGAAGCGCTCGCGGGCGGCCTCGAAGGGGAGGTCGGTGTCGATCAGCCCCAGGTCGTAGGCGAGGCGGTCGGAGTAGCCGGGGACGACGACCTTCCAGCTCCACGGGACGCGGCGGGGAGAGACGCGGTTGACGTGGGCGGCCAGCGTGGTGGTGCAGCTGTTGGTGAGGGTGTTGTAGAACTCGGGGTGCTCGCGGAGCTCGTTGGCGCGCCCCAGCATGTCGAGGAGCATGGCGCGCACCTTCTCGCGCGGGGCGCGGATGGGGTATAGGTAGACGTCGTCCTTGCGGTGGTTGGTGCGCAGGGCCACGACGTCGCGCTCGTCGGCGACGACGTAGGTGAGCTCGAAGCGCTTCAGCACGCCCTTCAGCAGAGAGTACTTCTCCCCCTTCTCCCGCCGCACCTCGACCGAGACGGCCAGGTACTCGCCGTTGCCGAACTCGAAGGAGGCCAGCGTGTGCGCGGGCCCCCGCCAGTCCTTCTCGAACGGCTCCACCAGGAACCACGCCCGCTCCAGCTCGCGGAGGTCGTACGCCCGGTCGTCGTGGCGCAGCGCGAACGAGTCGGCGCTGAAGTGGACGGCGTTTCGGACGTTGTGCACCCACACGCTGTCGCCGCGCACCTCGGCCCAGGGGAGGACGGCGTTGTCGCGCGTCCAGTCGCGGTCGTTGGAGGGCCGGACGGCCGCCCACCCCGCGGCGGCCGGCGCCAGGAGGAGGGCGGCCAGGTACCGCTTCTTGGGCCGCTTCGGGAGGAGACGCACGCTAGCGCGGGAGCTGGTCGTACGCGCGCGGGCCACCCTCGAGGAGGCGGCGCGACTCGTCGTTCAGGAGGACCCACATGGCGTAGCCGCCGAGCGCGGTGCCCACGGGGAAGTTCATCAGGTTCAGAAAGCTGAGGACGAGGGTCATCATCCGCGCCCACGGCTTCCGCTTCAGCAGCCCCCACCCGGCCACCAGCGAGGGGACCGAGAGGAGCCCCATCACCACCGCCACGAAGCCGCCGATCACCGACAGCACCGCGAACGCCTCGGGCTCGCCCGAGACGGCGCCGATCAGCGAGAGGATGCTGGCGGCGAAGACGGCGATGAGGACGAAGAGCGCGCCGCTCGCCACGTGCAGCCAGCCGACCAGGTCGATGTGCTTTTCCATCGGCATCGTCTTCCCCTTTCGTTCGGAAGGTCCTTCGCTCACCACGACCACGCCGGCCTCACCAGCTCCCGCTGGCGCCGCGGCCGGAAGAGCTGCCGCCGCTGGAGAAGCTGCGGGAGCCGCCGGAGCTGGACGACGACGTGGAGCGCTGGAGGCGCGGGGTGGAGACCACGTCGACGTCGTGGTAGTCGCAGTGGCGGCAGTCCTGGGTGACCTCTTCGCGGCCGCCGTGGTCGTAGGTGGCGCGCTGGAGGGTGCGGCGCTTGACGACGACGGTGCGGTAGCGGCAGTGCGGGCAGTCGCGGTTCCCCGAGAACCAGGCGCGGTACGGGAGGACGGCGTGGTTGCCGCACGAGCCGCACTTCCAGACGTCGTAGTCGACGGAGCGGAGCATCTCCTCCAGCCGCTGCCCCGAGTCGAGGTGGACGTCGTCGCCCGCTTCGTCGAGGCGGGCCATCTGGGTGCCGCAGTGGGCGCACTTCCGCCGCCGGTGGCGCGCGACGGCCCCGGCGCCCCCGGCCACCGCCACCGCGCCCCCCAGCGCCCCCGCGATCCAGAGCCCGCTCCCGTCGCCGGTGGGAATCTCGCGCGGCGGCGGGATGTAGTAGTCCGGCTGCCGCGCGGCGGGCCCCGTCGCCTCGGCGGGGAGGGCGTCGCGGTAGGCCAGGAGCATCCCCTCGACGCCGCGCACCACGCCGTCGCCGTAGTCGCCCGCGCGGAAGGCGGGGAGCATCCGCTGGTCGATGACCGCCTGCGCGCGGGCGTCGAGCGAGGCCTCGGCGGCGTCGCCGAGCTCGATGCGGACCTTGCGGTCGGCGACGGCGACGACGAGGAGCATCCCGTCGTTCCGCGGCGCGCCGCCGACGTCCCAGGCGTTGAAGAGCCCGGTGGCGAACGACTCGATGGTGGCGTCGCCGGTGCCGAAGTCGCGCACGGAGCCGACGGTGACGACGCGCGCGTCCACCTCGCGCGACTGGCGGAGCGTCGCCACGAGCGCGCCGATGCTGTCCTCCTGCGCGACGGTGAGGACGCCGGCCAGGTCGGTGACCACGGCCCCGGTCGCGGGCGGGTACCCGCGCTGCGCGGACGCCGGGAGGGCGAGCGCGGCGGCGGAGGCGAGGAGGAGGGCGGAGCGCTTCATGGGACGCGAATGCTCTCGGGGATGCGGAAGGGGTGCCGGAAGCCCGGCGGCGGGGAGGAGTTACGGGGGGCGCGCGGCGATTGTTTCGGGGTGGGCGCCGCGGCGTGCGACGAATCTAAACCGTTGCGGCGCAGGAGGACAACCGTGCGGGCGCCGGTGGGCGGATCGTGGGCGACGGGCGGTGGTGCGCGACGCGGGCATCGCCGGCCCTCACCCCCCGGCCCCCTCTCCCGAACTACAGGACGAACTACAGGAGAGGGGGGGAACGGCACGGATGTTCTGCGTGGGCGACGAGCGGTGGCGCACGACGCGGGCTCCGCGCGGGGCCCTCACCCGGCTCGCCTTAGGCTCGCCACCCTCTCCCGTTCCGGGGCCCGTTCCGGGAGAGGGGGACGTTTGGCCCGGCGCGTTTCCTCGGCGTCCTCGCGAGGGGAGGCTCCGCGGGCGCGATGAATCGCGCGGCTACATTGGGTTGGGTGTGCGACAGGGTCGCGGGCGCGCTCGTTGTTCTCCCCTCACCACGCACGCCCACTGCGTGCGGGGGGAGGGGCCGGGGGAGGGGGGCACGCGGAGGCCGAGGCATGCGACGGAGGCCGGTCGAAGCGCGATCGAAGTGCGCTGTTGAAGCGAAGTTGCGTGAGGGATGCGGGCCCGGAGGGCGAAGACCCTGGCGGGGGGGAATGCGAAGACGGCCGCGACTCCGTGAGGAAATCGCGGCCGCCGGGGAGTCCGCCAGGGGCTTCGCCGCGTTGGCAACGGTGGTATCGTTGCCTACGCGGCCCGCAGCCCGGCCCGGAGCGCAGCGGAGGGACACGCCCAAGCCTGGCCGTTGAAGTTGCCGTTGCCGTTACCGCTGCCGGAAAAAGCGAAGGAGCCGCCCCATCCGGAGCGGCTCCTCGTGCATCAGCGGCCGAACGACGCCTTTACTGGACGGTGAGGGTCGCCTTCATCCCCATCGCGGCGTGCGGGTCGCACTGGATGGTGTACGTGCCCGGCGCCATCGACACCTGCAGGTCGTACGTCTGCGACGCCTGGGTCAGGTACTGCCCGGCGGGGGGCAGGCCGGTCTTCCCGACGTTCTCGGCGGGCGGGAACGACACGTTGTGCGGCGCGAGCCCATCGGTGGTGAAGCGGACGGTGTCGCCCGCCTTGACGGTGATGTTGGCCGGCTCGAAGACGCCCGAGGCGCCGTTCTGGGTGGTGAGCATCTTCACCTCGTGCACCGTGCCGCTGGCCGGCGCCGGCGTGGTGGCCGGGGCCTCGGCCGCGGGGGCCGCCGCGCCGCCGTCGGTGGCCGGCTCCGAGCCGCCCTGGTTGTCACCGCCGCCACACGCCGCGGCGAAGGCCAGCATCCCCACCATGAGGAGGTTGCGCTTGAACATGAACGTCTCCTGAAAGGTCGTCTGGTTGTTTTCGTGGGCCCGCGGGTCTTCCCCTGGACGGCGCGGAATCTACGGCTTGTACCCGTCGGATACAATCTCCATTCCACGTATCCGCCCGCCCGGAAGACCCCCACGCCCCTTACGCCTCCGTAAGGAGATCCCCCACACGCCGCTTCAGAGCCCGAGGGCGGCGCGGATGGTGGGGGGGATGCGGTCGGCGGTCCAGGGGGGCGAGAAGGTGAGCTCGACCTCGGCGCGCTCGACCCCCTCGACGGTCTCGACGGCCTGGCGGGCCTCCTCGAGGAGCTGCCCCGCCACCGGGCACCCGGGCGAGGTGAGCGACATGGTGACGTCCACGCGCCCGCCGTCGATCCGGATGTCGTAGATGAGCCCCAGGACGACGAGGTCCAGGTTGAGCTCGGGGTCCTTCACCTTGCGAAGGGCCTTCTTCACCGCGGCTTCGGTCACCATGAAAGTGCGTGAGTGCGTGAGTGCGTGAGTGCGTTGGCCGCGGCGCATGCCGGTGGCGCGTCGCGCGGGGTCAACCTAGCGGCGCCGCCGAGCGCGTCGCAACGACGGCGGCGGCCCGCAACCAGCCAAGACACCGCACCGCCGACTTGGGTCCGCACCCACGCACTCACGCACTTCCTTACCGTCCTCGCACTTCGCTTGCAGGGGCGGCGCACGCTCGTATCTTGTGGGGCGCCGGAGCGCATTCGGACCTTTTTCTTCCCAATACGGACCCGATGGCGAACGTCAACCGCGGCATCCGCCGCATCGCGATCAACACCGGGGGCGGCGACGCCCCCGGGCTCAACGCGGTCATCCGCGCCGCCACCCTCTCGGCGCTCCACGAGGGATGGGAGGTGCTGGGGATCCGGCGCGGCTACATGGGGGTGCTGGAGAGCGAGGTGGACGGCGAGCCGGGGGTCTTCCACCTCACGGCCAACCACGTCCGCGGGATCACCCACCTGGGCGGCACCATCCTGGGGACGACGACGCGCGGCAACCCCTTCGGCCTCGAGGTCCGCCAGCCCGACGGCACCTGGGGGAAGGTCGACCGCTCCGACGAGATCGTCGAGGCGTTCCGCAACCTGGAGGTCGACGCGCTGATCGCCATCGGGGGCGACGGCTCGCTCTCCATCGCCCACGCGCTCCACCAGAAGGGGCTCCCGGTGATCGGGGTGCCCAAGACGATCGACAACGACCTCCGCGCCACCGACACCACCTTCGGCTTCCAGACCGCCGTCGAGGTGGCCACCGACGCCATCGGCCGCCTCCACTCGACCGCCGAGGCGCACCAGCGCGCCATGGTGGTGCAGGTAATGGGACGCCACACCGGGTGGATCGCGCTGGAGTCGGGGATGGCGGGCGGGGCCGACGTCATCCTGATCCCCGAGATCCCGTACTCGATCGAGCGGATCGCCGAGAAGGTCCGCGAGAGAGACGCCCACGGCCGGCGCTTCAGCATCGTCGTGGTGGCCGAGGGGGCGACGCCGGCGGGCGGGCGCCCCAGCTACGCCGACGACACCGGGCGCTACGGGGGGATCGCCGACCTGGTGGCGGCCGAGATCACGCAGTTCACCGGGAAGGAGACACGCACCCTGGTGCTGGGCCACATCCAGCGCGGGGGGACGCCGATCGCCTACGACCGCAACCTGGCGCTCCGCTTCGGGGCGGCGGCGGTGCGGTGCATCGGCGAGGGGAGCCTGGGGACGATGGTGGGGCTCGAGGGGACGAGGGTCCGCGCGGTGCCGCTGGCCGAGGCGATCTCCGAGATCAAGCGCGTGCCGCCCGAGAACGACACGCTCCTCTCCGCGCGCCAGCTGGGGATCTCGTTCGGGGACTGAGTTCGATCGGGCGGGCTCGGCTCGGTTCGCGCTTCGGCTGGGCTCGGCGCTGGGGACTGGGCACCTGGAACTGCGAACTACGTCTCTGGGCATGTCCCCGCTGCGCGGGGCCGGGCTGCGGGCGCCGTAGGAAACG
>DATACF010000477.1:0-4202 GCA_036259235.1 Longimicrobium sp.
AGCCCTCCCCAAAACAGAACCTGGCACACACGTTGCACCCCCGGCCCATCCCAACGGATTGGGGGAACCCGAAAGAACGAGGAGGCACAGCGATGCAAGACCGTAACTACGGCACCGGCGGGACCGGCGCCGGCGGGTCCACCGGGGGAACGGGCTCTACCGGGGCCAGCGCCAGCGGCGGGCTCGGCGGGAGCAGCGCGGGGACGGGTGCCACCGGCGGCACCACGGGTGGCACGGGGAGCGGCGCCGGGCTGGGCGCCACCGGCGGCGGCTACGGCGGCACCGGCACCGGGGGCGGCGCGGGGTCGACCTCGGGGCTCGGGAGCACCGGCGGCACCACCAGCGGGCTGGGCGGCACCGGCACGGGCTCGACGGGCGGCCTCGGCGGCGCCACGGCGGGGGCGGCCAACACGCCGAGCTTCGGCGGCACCGGGAGCGCGGGGACGGGGACGCAGTCCGGGACCGACGCGGCCAACCGGCTGGCCGGCGAGCTCCAGGACACCCTGGGCGAGCTGGGCGACCGCGCCAACGAGCTGATGGACCAGGCGGCCGAGGGGCTGGAGACCGCGGCCGAGCGCCTCGACCAGGTGGCCGAGAAGATCCCCTCGCGGGGCGTCGGCGCCCGGGCCGGGAGCCTGGCCACGGGGCTCGCGGATACGCTGGAGAGCGTGGCCCAGTTCCTCCGCGACAACGACGCCGACACCCTGCAGCGCGAGCTCGGCCGCGTCGTCCGCGAGCGGCCGGTGGGGATGCTGCTCGTGGCGGTCGCCGCGGGCTACGTGGCGGGCAAGGTCGTCCGCTAACCCGAGGGAGGTGACCCGATGGCGGACCTGTACAACAACGCTCCACCCACGAGGCCCGTGGACGGCCTGGGCGGCCCCGCAGGGGGCGAGCCCCCGCTCGGCGACCTCATCCGGCAGCTCGCGCAGGACAGTGCGACGCTGGTCCGCCAGGAGGTCGCCCTCGCGAAGGCGGAGATCCGCGAGAACGTCAAGAGCGTGGCCCGCGACGTCACGATGGTCGCCATCGGCGGGATCGTGGCGCTCCTGGGCGTCCTCGTCCTGATCGCGTGCCTGGTGATGCTGGTGGGCGACGCGGTCGACGAGGGGTGGCTGGGCGCGCTGATCGTGGGCGGGCTGTTCCTGATCATCGGCGGCGTCATGGCGAAGAAGTTCCTGGGGAACCTGAAGCACGACTCCCTGGCGCCCGAACGGACGATCGAGACCCTCAAGGAGGACAAGCAATGGCTGCAGAGCGAGATCAAGGGAGCGAAGCGGGACCTGGCCTGACCGGGACCGGCGGGTACCGCGACGCCGAGGGGCTGAACGCCGGGACCACCGGCGGCGCCTCGATGGGCGACCGCGGGCTGGGCGGGGCCGAGGTCCACGGCGGTCTCCACAGCAGCGGCCGCACCGGCGACGACTACTCGGGGATCGCCTTCGCGGGGCAGGAGCAGCAGGGCGGCCTCAAGAACCGGGTGCGCGACGCGGCCGGCACCGTGGCCGAGCGCGCGGGGGAGCTGGGCGGCCGGGCCCGCGAGGCGCTGGGGAACGTGGCCGGCGGGCGCGTCGGCGACGTGGCCTCGACGGCCCGCGAGCGGGTCGGCGGGACGCTGAACCGGGCGCAGGGGGTGCTGGAGGAGCGCGGCGTGCTGAGCCGCGTCCGCGACAACGCCCTCCCGGCGCTGGGGCTGGCCTTCGGGGTGGGCTTCCTCCTGGCGCTCTCCGACAACAAGCGGGTGCAGCCGGGGAGCAAGATGTACCGCGCCAAGAGCGAGCTCCGCGGCGCGGTGATGGCGGGCCTCAGCGCGGGCGCCGCGCAGGCGGTCCGCGGCTTCATGGGCCAGGCCGGCTCGGAGGACGGCTTCCTCAACACGCTCCTCCGGGGCGTGGTGGGCGGCGGCTCGCAGCAGGGCGGCGGCGGGTACGGCGGCCAGGGCGGCGCCGGCGGCTCGCGCGACCCGTACGCCTCGCGGGGCGGGTACGGCTCGCAGGGGACGGGCGGGACGGCGGGGCGGTCGTCGGGCGGGTACGGCGGCGGCCGGACCACGGGGACGCCGCACCGCGAGCCCAGCCACCGCGAGAACCTCTGACCTCGGGATGACCGAGGCCGGGTTCCGGGTCTCGGGGCGGGTGCAGGGCGTCGGGTTCCGCTGGTGGACCCGCGCCCAGGGCACCCGCCTGGGCCTGGCCGGCACGGTGCGGAACGCGGACGACGGTTCGGTGGAGGTGCAGGCGCGGGGGTCCGACCACGCGCTCGCCGAGCTGGAGCGGCTCCTCTCCGAGGGGCCGCCCCACGCGCGGGTCGAGCGGGTGGACCGGATCCCCGCCGCGCTTCCCCCCGGCGCCGAAGGCTTCTCCATCCTCCGCTGAAGCCTCCTCCGCCGGTTTCCCGAATGCCTCCCGAACAAAACCGGCTTTCACAATCCGTTTCTGCCGCGCGACGGCGCACATCCAAGGGGATCGGGTGCGCCCCCACCCCCTGAAATCGTTATAGCGCGATTTCGAGGGGGTTTTTTGCTCCGTCGGCTCCCCCTGAACTGCAAATCTCTCACAGGGGGCACGGAGGACGCAGAGGGAGCCCGATGCGCGCCGAGACCCCCCTGTGTCCCCTGTGTCCCCTGTGAGAGATTCGGGGTTTTCTATTTCCCGATGCAGAAGTCGCCGAAGACGCGGTCGAGGAGGTCGTCGACGGTGACGGCGCCGACGAGGTCCTCGAGCGCGCCGGCGGCGGCGCGGAGGTGGGTGGCGGCGAGCTCCATCGGGACGGCGTCGTCCATGGCGGCGAGGAAGGCGGCCACCTCGGCGCGCGCCTGGCGGAGCGCGCGGGCGTGGCGCTCGCGGGTGACGAGCGGCGCCTCCCCCGGCTCCCCCAGGATCCCCCCGAACGCCTTCCGCAACAGCACCTCCCGGAGCGCCGGCATCCCCGCCCCCTCCGCCGCGGCGACGGCGACGGTCGGGACCTCATCGGGAACGCCGTCCATCCCGCTGTCCCCTGTCCCCTGTCCCCTGTCCCCCAGCAGGTCGAGCTTGGTCCGCACGACGACCACGCGCGCCGCGTCGACCCCGGCCAGGAACCCGCGCTCGTCCTCTGCCAGCGCGCGCCCGGCTTCGACGCAGAAGAGGACGAGGTCGGCGGCCGCCAGGTACCGCCGCGCCACCTCGATCCCCATCCCCTCCACTCGATCGACGGTCTCGCGCAGGCCGGCGGTGTCGACCAGGCGGAAGGGGTAGCCGTCGAGGGTGACGGAGGCCTCCAGCGCGTCGCGCGTCGTCCCCGGGATCTCGGTGACGATGGCGCGCTCGGTCCCCAGGAGCGCGTTGAAGAGCGACGACTTCCCCGAGTTGGGGCGCCCGGCCAGTACGGTGAGCGCCCCCTCGCGCAGGAGCTCGCCCTCGGGCGCGGTGGCGAGGAGCGCGTCGATCCGCCCGACCACGTCCTCCGCCGCGGCGCGGATGCGCGCGGGGGGCACCGGCGGCTCGTCCTCCTCGGGGAAGTCGATGGCGTAGATCACCAGCGCCTCGGTCCCCACGATGGCCTCGCGGAGGGCGTCGACGCGCCGCGAGAGCCCGCGCTCCATCTGGTGCACGGCCGCGCGGTGGAGCGCCCGCGAGCGCCCGTCGATCAGGTCGAGGACCGCCTCCGCCTGGAGGAGGTCGAGCTTCCCGTTCAGGTACGCCCGCCGCGTGAACTCCCCCGGCTCGGCCGCGCGCGCCCCCGCCGCCAGGAGCGCGTCGAGGACCAGCTGCGGGGTGAGGACGCCGCCGTGGGTGGTGATCTCCACCGTGTCCTCGCCGGTGTAGCTGGCCGGGGCGGGGAAGAGGGTCACCAGCCCCCGGTCCAGGAGCTCGCCCGTCTCCGGGTGCCGGAGGGGGACGAGGCGCTGCACCCGCGCCGCGGGCGGACCGGGGAGCGTCGGCGCGATCCGCTGGAGGATCGGGATCGCATCGGGCCCAGAGACGCGCAGCAGCGCCACGGCGCTCCGCCCCGGCGGCGTGGCCAGCGCGGCGATGGTGTCGGCGGCGAGGGGAGAGATCGGCATGCGTGGACGATGGGGGCTGAGGCACGTCGAAGCAACGGCAAACGGCAGGTCTCACGCAGCGTCAGCAGAGAAGCAGAGGAACTGCTGGGGATTCTCTGCTGACTCTGCTCCTCTGCGTGAGGCCCGATGTAGATCTCAGCGAAACGAAGACGCCCCCCCC
>DATACF010000478.1:0-3488 GCA_036259235.1 Longimicrobium sp.
GCCCCGCGGCGCGGGCGGCGGCGTGGAAGGGGTCGCCCGGCGCGGGCGGCGACCCTTCGACGCGCCCCAGCGTCCGCCGCACGCCCAGCGCCGCCCGCGCGCGGTCGAACAGCGCCCAGGCGAGGCCGGCCACCACCAGGAGGTGGAAGAGGAGGTGCACGGGGAAGAGGAGGCCGTGCGCCGCGATCAGGCAGAGGGGCCCCAGGTGGTCGCGCCCCCGCAGCCCGTGCTCGAGCCCCTCGGCGAAGTGGTGGCCGAAGACGGGGCCGACGCTCAGGAGGAGGAGCGTCCCGACGCCCAGGAGGAGCGCGCGGCGGCGCCGCTCCTCGCGCCCGGCCAGCGCCGCGGCGACGCTCACGCCCCGCCCTCGCGCTCGGCCAGCCGCCGCCGGACCAGCTCGGCCAGCGCCTCCAGCCGCTCGGGGTCGTGCTCGGCCAGGACGTCGACGAACGACGCCGTCACCGCGTCGGGCCCGAACGAGAGGATCCCCTCCACCACCCGCCGCGACGCCCGCGCCCGGAACTCCGCCTCGCCCACGCACGCCTCGTAGTGGAGGAGGTCGTCGCGCTTGGCGCGGCGGAGGAGCCCCTTCTCGACCAGCTTGTTGAGGACGGTGATGACGGTGTGGATCGCCACCGGGTGCTCGGGCGCCACCCGCTCGTGCACGGCGCGCGCGGGGGCGGGGCGCCCCAGCTCCCAGGCGGCGCGCATCACCCGCGCCTCCAGGTCGCCCAGCACCTTCGCCATCCCGTCGGCCGAGAGGCGGACGGTGTCCTGGATCCGCAGGGCTCCGGGGGCGGGAGATTCGGCGTCGCTCACGAGGGGGCCGAGGTCGGGGGTGGAGGGTGGCGCGGATTCGAAGGATACGGATCGTTTTACCCGTCGTAAACCCCCGCGGACCGTTTGCGCTCCGGCGGGGCGGCGCCCCAGGATACGGCGTCCGCCGCTTCCTCCTCCGACCGACCGGAGCCACTTCCGATGACGAATCCCCATCCTTCCGCCGACTCCGCCGCCCACGACATCGTCTCCGAGCGCGTCCTCGACGCCCCGCGCGAGGCGGTCTTCGCGGCGTTCACCGACCCCGGCGTCCTGGCCGGGTGGTGGGGGCCGAAGGGGTTCACGAACGACTTCGACGTCTGCGAGCCGTGGACCGGCGGCGCGTGGCGCTTCACGATGCGCGCGCCCGACGGGGCCGGGTACGCGATGGAGAAGCGGTTCGCCGAGGTGGCGCCCCCGGAGCGGATCGTCGTCGACCACATCCAGGCGGGGCACGACCACCGGATGACGATGACCTTCGAGGACGAGGGCGGGAAACGGACGCGCCTCCGCTGGCGGATGCGCTTCGAGAGCGCGGAGGAGGAGGAGCGGGTGCGCCCCTTCGTCGTCGCCGCCAACGAGGAGAACTTCGACCGGCTGGAGGCCGCGCTCGGATGAGTGGGTGCTAGAACGCGCTGTCGACTTCACAGGTCCTAAGTCCTGTGTCCTGAGTTCCCCTATTCGATATCCTCGGTGCAGCTTGGCACTTGGCACTTAGGACTCATCACTCAAGCCGTCGGCGCCTCCTGAAGCCAGAGGGTGAAGGACGACCCTTCGCCCGGGGCGCTCCGCAGCGTGATCTCGCCCCCCATCAGCCGGGCCAGGGTGCGGCTGATGGCGAGCCCCAGCCCCGTCCCGTGGACCCCGCTCCGCTCCGCCCCCGTCTCCTGCACGAAGGGCATGAAGATCCGCTCCTGCATCTCCGGGGCGATCCCCGTCCCCGTGTCGGCCACCTCCACGGCGATCCACCCCCCCGCCCCGCCGCCGGGGACCACCCCCTCGGGGGCCCCGGCCGCCCGCCGCCCGGCGATCCGCACCGCGCCCCCGGGCGGGGTGAACTTGACCGCGTTGGTGAGGAGGTTCACCACGATCTGCCGGACGCGGTCCTCGTCGCCCCACGCGGCCACGCCCTCCAGGGGCGCCGTGTCGTCGGAGACCGCCAGCGAGCGGGCGCCGGCCAGCGGCTCGGCCATCTCCAGCGCGGCGAGGCAGAGGGGGCGGAGGCCGACCGGCACGCGGAGGACGCTCATCTCGCCCGCCTCGATCTTGGCCAGGTCGAGCGAGTTGTTCACCAGCGCCAGGAGGTGGCGGGCGCTGCGGAGGATCCGCCGGACCTGCTCGCGCTGGACGTCGGTCAGCGCCCCGTGCACCCCCAGCTCCAGGAGGTCGGCGTACCCCAGGACGGCGTTGATCGGGGTGCGGACCTCGTGGCTCATGTCGGCCACGAAGCGGCTCTTAAGCTGGCTGGCGGCCTGCGCGGCGGCGAGGAGCGCCTCCCGCTCCAGCTCGGCCGCCTTGCGCTCGGTGATGTCGGTGCACGCCCCCGTCATCGACCGCGGGAGGCCGTCGTCGCCGAGGGCCGTCCGCCCCTTGTCGAGGAGCCAGCGCACCGTCCCGTCGGGGCGGACGACGCGGAACTCCTCGTGGAAGTGCGCCCCCTCGGCGCGGCACCGCTCGGCCGCCGCCCCCACGCGCGCCCGGTCGTCGGGATGGACGCGGGCCACGAAGGCGTCGAGCGAGCGCGGCGTCTGGAGGGGGTCGAGGCCGAAGAGGCGGTCGAGCGCCGCGTCCCACTCCAGCGCGCCGGTGCGGATGTCCCAGCGAAAGGTCCCCGTCGCCGACGCCTCCAGCGCCGCCTCCAGCCGCTCCTGCGTCTCGCGGAGGCGCCGCTCGCCGTCCTTCTGCGCCTCGATGTCGGTGCAGGTGCCGAACCACCGCTCGATCGGCCCCTCCTCGCCCCGGAGGGGGAGGGCCAGCCCCAGGAACCACCGGTACGCCCCGTCGTGGCGCCGGAAGCGGTACTCGATGGAGTACGGCTCGCCGGTCTGGAGCGAGTGCTCCCACCGCGCCCACGACCGCGCGCGGTCGTCGGGGTGGAGGACGTCGTTCCACCCGGGGCCCCGGGTGTCCTCGTAGGTGAGCCCCGTGTACTCGAACCAGCGCGCGTTGAAGTAGTCGTGGTAGCCGTCCGGCCGCGTGCTCCACACCAGCTGGGGGATCATCTCGGCCAGGAAGCGGAAGCGGGCCTCGCTCTCGGCCAGCGCGTCGCCGGCGCGCTTGCGGGCCCCGATGTCCTGCACCACCGAGACGAAGTGCCGCGGCGCGCCCCCGGCGTCGCGCACCAGCGCCACCGTGAGGTCGGTCCACACCGCCTCGCCGTCCGGGCGGAGGAAGCGCTTCTCCATCGCGTAGCCGGAGCGCTCGCCGCGGAGGAGGCCCTCGACCTCCGCCACGTCGGCGGCGAGGTCGTCCGGGTGGGTGATCTCCTGGAAGCGCTTCCCCACCAGGCCGCTGCGCGAGTACCCCAGGATCTCGGCGAAGCGGCCGTTGACGCGGAGGAGCCGGCCGTCGAGCGCCACCTCGGCCATCCCCACCCCCGCCTCCTCGAAGAGGACGCGGAAGGCGTCCGGGGTATCCGCCGGCAGCGGCCACGCCGCCGATGCAGACCGTGA
>DATACF010000479.1:0-2027 GCA_036259235.1 Longimicrobium sp.
GTCGTCGACGCGGTGAAGGACGCGGCGGGCGCCGTGGCCGAGCGGGTGGGCGGCGGCGACGAGGCCGAGGCCTCGGCGGAGACGCCGGCCGCCGACGCGGACGAGACCCCGGCGGCGGAGTCGCGCGAGGGCGCGGCCGCCGACGAGACCCCGGCGGCTCCGGCCGAGGGCGACGAGCCCCAGGCGTGACCCCGGACGGGGCGGGGGCGATGGCGGACGCGGGGGGCGGGTACCTGATCGTCGGCGCGGTGCTGAAGCCGCACGGGATCAAGGGCGAGCTCTTCGTCAGGGTCGAGACCGACCGCCCCGGCGAGGTCTTCGCGCCCGGCCGCGTCCTCCTGCTGGGCGACGACGCAGGGCGCCCGGTGGGGGGCCACATCACGGTCGAGCGGGCCCGCGCCTTCAAGGGCGGGCTCCTGGTGAAGGTGGCCGAGCACGGGACGCGCACCGGGGCGGTGGACGCGCTCCGGGGGAAGAGCCTCCTCCTGGCGGAGGCCGACGTCCCGCCGCTGGCGGAGGACGAGGTGTTCTACCACCAGCTGGTGGGCCTCCGCGTCGTCTCGGACGAGGGCGAGGTCGGCACCGTCCGCGAGATCTACGAGACGCCCTCCGGGGTGATGCTCGGGGTGAAGCGGCCGGGGGCGCGGGAGCTCCTCTTCCCCTTCGTCCGCGAGATGATCCGCCGGATCGACGTGGCCGAGGGGGTGATGGAGGTCGACGCGCCGCCGGGGCTCCTGGAGCTCTGACGTGCGGATCTCGGTCGTCACGCTCTTCCCGGACTTCTTCCGGGGGCCGCTGAGCTTGAGCATCCCCGCGCGGGCGGCGGCGGCGGGGCTGGTGGAGTACCGGCTGGTGCAGCTGCGCGACTTCACCCACGACCGCCACCAGACCGTCGACGACCTGCCGTACGGCGGCGGGTCGGGGATGGTGATGAAGCCGGAGCCGTTCTTCGAGGCGGTGGAGTCGCTGGCGCCCGCGGGGGCGGCCCGGCCGGGCGGGCGGATCGTGCTGATGTCGGCGCGGGGGAAGCGCTTCACCCACGACGACGCGGTGCGGCTCTCGCTGGAGCCGGAGCTTGTGCTCCTCTGCGGGCACTACAAGGACGTGGACCACCGGGTGGCCGAGGCGCTGGCCGACGAGGAGCTGTCGCTGGGAGACTTCATCGTCTCCGGCGGCGAGATCCCCGCGCTGGCGGTCCTCGACGCGGTGGTCCGGCTGCTGCCGGGGGCGATCTCGGACCACGAGAGCGCGTCCACCGACTCCTTCTACGACGGGCACCTGAGCCCGCCGAGCTACACGCGGCCCGCGGAGTACCGCGGGCTGAAGGTCCCCGGGGTCCTGTTGTCGGGAGACCACGCGAAGATCGCCGCGTGGCGTCGCGATCAGGCCGAGCGCCTGACGCGCGAGCGGCGCCCGGAGCTGCTCCACGACGCTCCGGAAGAACGTTGACGTTGGCGTGCCGGCCCGCGCAGGCGGCCCGCGTCCAACCTCTCGACCACATTCAAATCTGTAGAGGATCGCCATGCATCCGTTCATCGAGACCCAGAAGGAATATCTCCGGGACAACGTCCCCAGCTTCCGTCCCGGCGACACCGTGCGCGTGAACGTGCGCGTGCGCGAGGGCGACAAGGAGCGGATCCAGGCGTTCGAGGGGGTCTGCATCGGCCGCAAGCACGGCGGCGTCTCCGAGACGTTCAAGGTCCGCAAGATCTCGGGCGGCGTCGGCGTCGAGCGCACCTTCCCCCTCCACTCGCCCATGCTCGCCTCCATCGAGCTGGTCCGCGAGGGCCGCGTCCGCCGCGCCAAGCTGTACTACCTCCGCGCCCTGCGCGGGAAGGCCGCCCGCATCCGCGAGCGCCGCACCAAGTAAGGGGACAGGGAAGAGGGGACAGGGGACAGCCGGCGGGCGCTCGCCCCGGGCCGTCCCCGGTTCGCTTCCCGGTCTCGCGAGGCGTTTCGTCCCGGTCGCGGGGCGCGCGGTTGTGCGCGCCCCGCGATTGTTTTATCGTCCCCCCGTCCGCTTCGCT
>DATACF010000480.1:0-4494 GCA_036259235.1 Longimicrobium sp.
CGCCCACCGCGTGCGGGGGGAGGGGCCGGGGGAGGGGGGCGCCGCGGCGGCGGAATGCGCCGCAGCTCGCCCTCGCCGAATCCTACGCTTCCCCGCCCCGCCCCACTCCCACCGCCGCCTCGTCGCCCACCGCGAACTGCATCCGGTAGAGGCGGTGGTAGAGCCCCTCGCGGGCCAGGAGCTCCTCGTGGGTGCCGCGCTCGACCACGCGGCCGTGCTCCATCGCCACGATCTGGTGGGCGCGGCGGACGGTGGAGAGGCGGTGGGCGATCACCAGCACCGCGCGGTCGGCCATCACCTCGTCGATGGCCTGCTGCACCAGCCGCTCGCTCTCGGTGTCGAGCGCGCTCGTGGCCTCGTCGAGGATCAGGAGCGGCGGGTTGCGCAGGAGCGCCCGCGCGATGGCGATCCGCTGCCGCTGGCCCCCCGAGAGGCGCGTCCCCTTCTCCCCCAGCACCGTGTCGTACCCCTCGGGGAGCGCGGCGATGAAGTCGTGCGCGTTCGCCGCCCGCGCCGCCGCCTCCACCGCGCCCTGCGACACCCCGTCGAGCCCGTAGGCGATGTTCGCCCGCACGGTGTCGTGGAAGAGGATCGTCTCCTGCGTCACGATCCCCAGCATCCCCCGCAGCTCGGCCAGCTTCAGGTCGCGCAGGTCCACCCCGTCGAGGGTGATCCGCCCCTCGGTGGGGTCGTGGAAGCGGGGGACCAGGTCGGCCAGCGTGCTCTTTCCCGCCCCGCTGGGGCCCACCAGCGCCACCACCTCGCCCGGGCGGATCTCCAGGTCGACCCCCTCCAGCACCGGATCGCCGGGCGCGTACGCGAAGCCCACCCCCTCGAAGCGAAGCGCGCGCCGGAAGCCGGGGAAGGGCGCCGCCTCGGCCCGGTCGACGATCTCCACCGGCGCGTCGAGGAGCTCGAAGGCGCGCTCCCCCGCCGCCAGCCCGGGCTGCACCTGCGCCGGGAACTGGGCGATGAACTTCACCGGCGACATCAGCTTCCCCGCGAAGACCATCAGCGTCAGGAAGGCGCTGGCCGAGAGGGAGCGCTCCTCGAGGACGAGGTAGCTCCCGTACCAGAGGATCGCCAGGATCGACGTCGCCGTGATCATCTCGGTCGCCGGCGCGAAGAACTTCCGCCACCGCTCGTTCTTCACCCAGGCGCGGTACTGCCGCCGGGTGAGGTCGCGGAAGCGCCGCTCCTCCATCGGCTCGGCGCCCGAGGCCTTCACCAGGCGGATCCCGGTGACCGTCTCCTGGATCTGCGACGCCACCTCGCCCACCGCGTCGAGGACCTTGAGGACCCCGCGCCGGAGCCGCTTCCGGAGCCGCGCCCACAGCCCCAGCATCGGCGGGAGGAAGACCGCCGCCACCAGCGTCAGCTTCCACGAGATCAGGAGCATCGCCGTGAACGCCGCGACGGCCTGGAAGAGCTGGAGGAAGAGCTTGGCCACGTTCCCGGTGACGATGGTGCGCATCTGCTCGACGTCGTTCGTCACCCGCGAGATCACCTGCCCGGCGCGCGTCCGCTGGAAGAAGGGGAAGCCCAGCCGGAGGAGGTGCGCGTAGATGTCGTTGCGCATGTCGCGGGTGACGCGCCCCTCCACCACCGAGATGGAGACCTGCGAGACGTAGTAGGCGACGTTCTTGACGAAGAAGACCGCGAAGAGCGCCAGCACCACGTTGCGGAGCGCGCTCATCGGAGGGCGCCCCTCCACCGCCCACCCCAGCGCCCAGTCCTGGATCCGCGAGATGGCCCCCGCCTCGCCGCCCAGGAGCGCGCCCGCCGCCCCCAGCCCCGACGCCCCCTCCTGCCCCTGGAAGAGGATGTCGAGGAAGGGCATGAGGAGACTGAACGAGAAGGCGTCGAGCGCGGCCCAGAGGGCCATCATCCCGATCCCCAGCCCGTACAGTCCCAAATGCGGCTTGAGGTAGCGCAGGATGCGCAGGTAGAGCGTCATCGCCGCGTCAGCAGCGCCACGGGGAGGACCATCTCCTCGGGAGAGATCCCCCCGTGGAGGAAGGAGCCGCGGTAGCGCGCCTGGTACTGCCGCAGCTTGGTGGGATAGACGAAGAAGACGTCCTCCAGCGCGATCAGGTAGTTGGTCGCGGCCCGCCCGGCGGGGAAGCGGAGCGTCCGCTCGTCGTTGGTGGAGAACGCCGTCGAGCGGTCCTCGGCGCGGAGGTCGTCGCCGAACTTGTAGCGGAGGTTCTGCGTGGTGTCGCGCTTGGCGAAGACCGTCGCCGGCCGGTGGCAGTGGATGGAGCCGTGGTCGGTGGTCACCAGGACGGGGACGCCGCGCAGCACCGCGTCGCGGATGGCGACGAGGGCTTCGCTCCGCTCGAACCACTGGCGGGTGAGCGCGCGGAGCGCCTCCTTGTCGCGCGCCACCTCCATCAGCACCGCCGACTCGGAGCGTCCGTGGGTGAGCTGGTCGACGAAGTTGAAGACGATGGCCGTCACCCCCGGCTGGGCCAGGTGGCTGGGGAGGCGGCGGAGCATGGCCTCGCCGTCGCCCGCGTCGAAGACCTTCTCGTAGTGCACGGGGAGGTTGGTCCCCATCACCCGGCGCACCTGCTCGCGGAAGAGCTCGCCCTCGAAGGAGTTGAGGCTCCCCTCGCCGTCCCACCCCCACCACCCGGGGACGCGCTCGGAGATCTGGTCGGGGAAGAGGCCCGAGAAGATGGCGTTGCGCGAGAACGGGGTGGCGGTGGGGAGGATGGAGTAGTACTGCGCCTCCTCCACCTGGGCGAACGGCTCCAGGATCGGCATCAGCGCCCGCCACTGGTCGAGGCGGAGGCAGTCGATGATGACGAAGAGGACGGTGCGGTCCTCGCCCAGGAGGGGCGCCAGGTACTGGGGGACGATGTCGGTGGAGAGGGGCGGCCGGTCGGGGCCGCCGTTGACCCACGCGCCGTAGTCGTCGCAGACGAAGCGGCAGAACTCGCGGCGGAAGTCGTCGAGGAGGGTCTCGAGCGAGGCCAGGAGCCCCGTCTCGCCCGCGTCGCGCAGCCGCAGCTCCCAGTCGACCAGCTCGGAGTACGTCTCGCACCACTCCCGCCACCCGCGGGGGAGGTTGCGCTGGGCGTTGAGGTCGCGGAAGCGCGAGGCGAAGTCGCGCGCCACCAGCTGCTGCTGGATCTTCCCGCCCTCCAGGAGACGGGTGACGACGGAGAGGACCTGGCGGGGGGAGGTGGGCTTGACGAGGTAGTCGGCCACGCGGCGGCCGATGGCCTCGGTCATGGTCCGGTCTTCCTCGCTCTTGGTGACCATCACCACGGGGACGCGCGCGTCCATCCGCCGCAGCTCGTCGAAGACCTCCATCCCGCTCCGGCCGGGCATCTGCTCGTCGAGGAGGATGAGGTCGTACGGCGACAGACGCAGGAGCTCCAGCGCGTCGTCGCCGTTGGAGACGGCGTCGACGTGGTAGCCGCG
Organism: Longimicrobium sp.; assembly: GCA_036259235.1. Lineage (GTDB taxonomy): Bacteria > Gemmatimonadota > Gemmatimonadetes > Longimicrobiales > Longimicrobiaceae > Longimicrobium. The sequence goes on from DATACF010000480.1 coordinate 3,433, forward strand.
CCCCTGCATGAAGAGCAGGTGGGGGCGGAGGAGGTCGATCTCGTCGTCGACCCAGAGCAGTCGCTTCACGGGTACCGGCATATGTGGAAAACCTAGCCTCCGGGGGTGCGCGGGTCAACGCGCCGCCGCCTCCCAAGTCGTTGAATTGACACGGGCCGCGGGCGCGCGCACCTTGCGCTCCCATGCGCCCCGCCCCCCCTCCCTCCGACCCCGCGCTGGCCGGCTTCGCCGCCCTCGACGTCGGCCGCGCGCACCTCCTGGTGCGGCGCGGCTACGAGGAGGCGGCGGAGCGGCTGGCCGACTTCGAGCGCCTCCTGTACACCGAAACGGTCGGCGGCGGTCGCGCGGCGCACCCGGTCATCCTCCTCCCCGGCGGCGAGCGGGTTGTCGTCCGGCGCTACCGGCGCGGCGGGTGGGTGCGCCACGTCAACCGCGCCCTCTACTTCGGCGGCAACCGCGCCTTCGACGAGCTCCGCGCCACCGAGCGGGCGCGCGCGGCCGGCGTCCGCACGCCCGTCGTCGTCGCGGCGATCGAGCGCCCGGCCCTCGTGGGCTACCGCGCGGCGCTGGCGACGCTCCTCGTCCCCGGCGCGCGCGACCTGGCGGCGTGGCTGGGGGAGAACGCTTCCGGGGAGGCGAGACGGACGGTCCTGCGCGAGGCGGGGCGGCAGATCGGGACGATGCACGCGGGGGGCGTGGCGCACCCGGACGTCAACCTGCGCAACCTGCTGGTGGCGGGGGGATCGGGATCGGGGGATGGAGGATCGGAGCGCGCCCCGGCCGTCTACCTCCTCGACTTCGACCGCGCGGAGGTGACGGCGGAGGCGGTGCCGAACGCGAGGCGCGAGCGCGACCTGCGGCGCCTCGCCCGCTCCGCGCGGAAGCTCGCCGTCGCGATCGGAGGGGAGGAGTGGGCGGCGATGAAGGAAGGGTACGGCGAGGGGTGGCCGCCGGAGCTCGACCTGGCGCGCCCTCCGACGGACGCTTCGTGACGCCTGGCTGAGCTTGATCTCACGCAGAGGAGCAGAGTCAGCAGAGGAACTTCGGGTGTTCTCTGCTGAC
>DATACF010000481.1:0-1831 GCA_036259235.1 Longimicrobium sp.
TTCGCGGGGGCGGCGCCGTCGCGTTTCCTTCCGGCTTCGTGCTGGGGACGTGCTTCTACGGCGGAACGGCAACGGCGGATGCGGGCATGTCCCTCCGCTGCGCTCCGGGCCGGGCTGCGGGCCGCGTAGGCAACGGTCGTATCGTTGCCTACGCGGCCCGCAGCCCGGCCCGGAGCGCAGCGGAGGGACATGCCCGCATCCGCCGTTGCCGTTCGCCGTTGCCGTTCCGCCGTAGAAGCACGTCCCCAGCACGAAGCCGGAAGGAAACGCGACGGCGCCGCCCCCGCGAAACGCACGGGAGCGGCGCCGCCTCACGACCCGGGCGACGACGCGATCAGCAGGTCTCGAACGAGTTCGTGATGGCCGCCTCCCCTTCCTTGCCGCTCGGGTAGACCGCGTACACCTCGTAGTACGGGCTGCAGTCGCTGTTCCCCGTGTACGTGTACCACGACTCGGTGAACGTCGTCCCGCTGACGTACCCCTGGTCGTACGAGTACCGCACCCAGTCCCAGTAGCCGCTGCCGGGGAAGCTCGGCTCGTAGACGAACTCGTAGTAGTAGATGTTGAGCCAGACGTGGTACTGCGACGCGTCGGAGACGGCGTTCCACGAGAACGTGGGGTGCCCCGAGCCGTCGTACCCCTGAGAGGTGAAGGTGGCGGCCGGGCCGGGGTAGAGGTAGCGGTTGGCCGTGTGGTCGTTGGTGCTGAAGCCGCTCCACGACGGCGCCGACGAGAGGCCGGTGCGCATCACCGAGCTGGCGTCGGTGTAGGGCGTCCCGGGGACCTGGATGGCGCCGTTGGGGCTCGACGACTCGTACTGGTGCCAGTTGGAGTGCCGGTAGCCGATGGTGTGCCCCAGCTCGTGCACCATCACCCACTGCTTCTGCGACGAGCTCAGCGAGTTGGCGTACGCCGAGGCGATGGTCACCGTGGGGCCGGGGCCGCCGCCCGAGGGGAAGGAGGCCTGCGCCACGACGCCCGAGGGGAGGGTGCCGAAGTTGAAGGTGATGTGGGCGCTCCCCGAGGTCTCGACGAACTTGATCTTGGTCCCGTAGGTGTAGCCCCACGAGGCGATGGCGTTCCGGACCGCGTTGGTCCAGTTGGTGTTGCCGCTGATCCCGGTGAGGTTGACGGTGAGGCCGCCGGCCATCGTCGCCTGGCTCACCAGGTTGGTGGTGTGCCACTGGAGCCGCGGCCCGTCGGGGGCCGCGCGGCTGTACGAGGGCGACAGCAGCGACGCCTTGGTGATGATGATGTCGCCCTCGACGCGGTAGTGCTCGCCCTCGTCGACGATGTGGTCGCGGTGGAAGCCCATGGCGACCACGCGCTCGACGAGGTCCTGGCCGTCGCCGGGGGCGAGGGCGGCGGGGGCGACGGGCGCGTCGGAGCAGGCGGCGAGCGCGGCGAGCGCGCCGAGCAGGGCCCCGCCGGAAGCGCGGCGGAGGGTGGGGTGGAGCTTCATCGTGCGTCCTCGGGTGGTGTGGCGTGGATGGACACGAAGGGAGGGCTTCCCGGCAGGGGAGCGCGCCGGCCGGTCGCACGTTTTATGACGGGAAGTAAGTAAAGATTAATTCATCATACCGCTCCCATCAAGCCCTCCCGTTTCGACAGCCTCGCCTCGTTACAGACGAACGTCGCGAACGCCCTCCACGCTCCCCCTGAAAGCGCGCGGCGCCGCCCCCGCCGGTGCGGGAGCGACGCCGCGTCACCTTTCGCGGAGGGGAGGCGCGGAAGAGGCGCGGCCGCCCCAGCGTGGGACCGCCGCGTCCCGCGGACGGGAGGAGGAGACGGCGCAAGGAGCGGAAAACGGCGAGCGCCGCGCGCCCTCGGG
>DATACF010000482.1:0-3858 GCA_036259235.1 Longimicrobium sp.
TGGGGCCAGCGCCGCCAGCGGGCGCCGGGCGATCCGCGCCAGCGCCGTCTCCAGCGCGTCCATCGCGTGGCGGAGGAGGAGGGCCCACTCCAGTCGCGACGACCTCCCCTCCGGCGCGGGGAGCCCCGGGTGGACGGCCGAGCGGAGGTACTCCATCACCAGCGCCGCGCTGATCTCCTCCGTGTCGGCCACCAGCGCCCGCCAGTCGGCCTCGTAGTCCAGCTTCGTCGGCACCACCTCCACGCGAAAGCGGAGCGCCACCTCGTGCCCGACGCGCACCGCCAGCGCCGTCGGCCCCACCTGCGATCCGAAGTCCACCGCGCCGTACACCACCCGCCCCCCGTCGCCGCTCCGCAGCCCCCGCAGCGGCACGGGGTCGCGCGCCTCCAGCGCCACGGGCAGGTCGCCGGTGGCGCGGAGGAAGACGGGGTACGCCGTCTCTTCGCGGAGGCGCGGCGGATCGCCCGTGGGGTCCACCGGCGGCGCGGCGTCGTCCACCACGCCCCACTCCAGCGCGAACCCCGGCCCCGCGGCGCGGAAGCCGTCCACGGGCGGGCGAAGAGGATCGTCAGCCGCGCTCACGCCCAGAACGAGGTGAAGCCCTCGGCCGCGAAGCGCTCCCACATCAGGGAGAGGCGCGCGGCGGTGCGGGGGAAGCGGGCGCCGGCCAGCGCGCCGGGGCGGCCGGCGTCCTCCCACGCCCCGACGACCTTCCGCGCCTCCGCGTCCGACCGCAGCGGCGCCCCGGCGTGCGCCCACCCCAGGAGCCCCAGCACCGCGCGGCGAACGGCGCCGCTCCCGCCCGCCACGCGGGGGAGGAGCTTCATGTGCAGCGCCAGGTCCAGCGGGTCCACCGCGCTCCCCGCGCGGTCGGCGAAGGACGAGGCGATCTCGGCGGCGTGGAGGACGAAGAGCGCCACCTCGTCGCGGGTGCGGTACCCCGCCTGGAGCCCGGCGGGGGCGAGGTGGAGGTTGGCCGCCACCACCGCGTCCACCGCCGCCTGCACCCGCGCGTGCTCCGCCTCCGAGAGCCCCCGCAGCTCCCCCAGCGCGATGGCGCGCGGGTGCCAGGCCCGCGCCGGCCACCGCTCGGGGGCCCCGTCGTCCGCCTCCGGGAGACGATCCCCTTCCCCCTCCGGCGCTTCGCGATTCCCCTCGCCCGGAGCCCCCTCCCACCGGGCGAGGTCGACGTCGGAGAGCTCGAGGGTGAAGGCGCGGTCGAGGACCTTGCGGCTGAACCCGTGCGCGCTCTCGTCCATGTTCACCGTCCCCACCAGCGCGAAGTTGGGGGGGAGCCCCACCGCCCGCCACTCGTCCGGGGCGCCGGGGACGCCCAGGAGGGGGCCGGCCGCGTAGCCCCCCGCCGGGTGGGGGGCGCGCGCCTCCATCCGGCTCAGCACCTCGGCGAAGTAGTGCTCCGGCCGGGCCAGGTTCATCTCGTCCAGCACGCAGACGTGGTGGCGCGAGGGGTGGTCGGCCGCGTCGGCGGCGGCGCGGAGGACGGCGCCGGGGCGGAAGACGCCGCCCAGGTCGGCGTACCCCAGCGTCTCGCCGCTGTCCGTCCAGTCCGGCCGCACCGGCACCAGCCGCGCCTCGCCCCCCGCCGCTTCCGCCACCAGCGAGGGGAGGCGCGACTTCCCCACCCCCGAGACGCCGGCCAGGATGGCGAACGGCTTGGTCCGCAGCGCCGCCACGTACGCCGCCACCTGCCACGGCTCGAAGACGAAGCGCCGCCGCTCCACCCGCGCCACCAGCGCCCGCACGGCCCCGTCCGCGTCCCACGCCTTCGCCCGCGCGCCGCCCCCGCGCGCCGCGGCCAAATGCGCCGCGCGCGGCTCGGGTGCCGAGGGGCGGAGGGCGCGCATCCGGCGGGCGCGCAAATAACGGTCGTACGCCGCCAGGAGCGCCTCCAGGTCGGCGGCGAGAACCGCGTCGGAGGGGACGGCGCCCGCTTCGTAGGTGCGGTGGGCGATGACCGCCGCCTCCAGGTCGCGCTCGGCGCCCGCGTCGGCGCGGAGGTCCACCAGGTCGTCGAGGCGGAAGCCGCGCTTGGGGAGGTCGCGGCAGAAGACGCGGAGGTCGGCCGCGCGCGCCTTCAGCGCCGCCCGGGCGGTGCGCGCCCCCAGCTGGCGGCGGGGCTCGGCGCTCCCCTGCACCAGCGCCAGGTGGACCCCCGAGAGGTCGTGCCGGAAGAGGAGGGCGGCGTGCACCCCCTGCCGCACCGTCCGCGTCTCCCGCGCGTCGAGGAGCGCCATCCACGGCCCCCGCGGCCAGCTCCCGCCGCCCGAGGGCCACGCCACCGCGATCGTCGGGCGCGACGCCACGGCCGGGAGGCGCGCCAGGTCGTCGCGGAGGGCCCGCATCGTCTCCCAGAGCGGGTGCGCGCGGCCGAAGGCGCCCCCGGCGCGCGCCGCCTCGTAGCCGGCGAGGACGGCCTCGAGCTTGGCGCCCACCCCCTCGGGCGGCGCCTCCCGGGCGCCGGCGCGGCGGCGGCGGAGGGGAAGGACGGGAGCGGACACGGCGGACACGCGGGAGGGGGACACGACGCCCGGCGCGGGGAGCCTTCCGCGCGCCGTTCAGGCCGGGAGACAAGTTATCACTTTGTCCACTTGCGGGACAGGGGAGGCCCTTCAACCGCTTGCGGGGGAAGGGGCTGAGGCCGTTCGGCGGGGAGGGTCGGGAAGGGGCGGACGGGGACGAACGGGCCGTCCGGCGGGCGAACGGTGGACGGACCGGGCGCGTCCGTCCGGCCGGTTCGCATCTTGCCGGAGGGGGAGGGGCTGGACGGAACCCCAACGGACGCGCGCCCCATAATGCCCGGACTCGAAGAGCTGCTCGCCGGCCGGACGCTGGTGAAGCGGTACGCGATCGAAGAAGTGATCGGCCGCGGCGGCTTCGCGGCCGTCTACCGCGCCCAGGACCTCCGCCTGGGGCGCCCGGTGGCGGTGAAGGTGATCACCGTCCCCGCCGAGGACGCGGCGATGCGCGAGCACCTGCACGCGCGCTTCGAGCGCGAGGCGCGGGCGGCGGCCAGTCTCCCCCACCACCCGGCGGTGGTGACGGTCCACGACTTCGGCACCGACCCCGAGACGGGGATCGACTTCCTGGTGATGGAGCTCCTGGAGGGCGAGACGCTGGCCGCGCGCCTCTCCCGCGACGGGAAGCCGCCGCTGGCCGACGCCCTCCACGTCCTCCGCGACGCCGCCGAGGGGATCGCCGTGGGGCACCGGGCGCGCCTCATCCACCGCGACGTCAAGCCGGGGAACATCTTCCTCGCCGCGCCGCACGACGAGGACCCCTTCCGCGTCTGCGTCCTCGACTTCGGGATCGCCCGGATCGTGGCCGACGAGCCCACGGAGGCCACCCTCACCCGCGCCCACGGCGCCGCGCCCCTCTCCCCCGCCTACGCCTCGCCCGAGCAGCTCCGGGGCGAGCGCGAGCTGACGTGCGCGTCCGACGTCTACTCGCTGGGCCTGGTGGGGTACCAGCTGGTGACGGGGGTGAAGCCCTTCACCGACCGCTCCCCCGCCCGCCACGACGAGACGCCGGCCCACACCCCGCGAGAGCTCGACCCGGCGATCCCCGCGGGGGTGGAGGCGGTGCTCCTGAAGGCGACGGCGCTGGAGCCGGAGGCGCGCTACCCCGACGCCGAGGCCTTCGCCGACGCCCTCGACGCGGCGATGGGCCCCGGCGACGCCACGGTGCTGGCCCCCACGGCGGCGGCCGTCCCGCTCGACGACGACCGCACGGTGATCGCGCCCCCCGCGCCGCCGCCGGTGGTCGTCTCCGCGCCGCGCCGTCCGGCCGAGGGGATGCGCTACGAGAGCGTGCCTCCCGCCGCGCCGCCGCCCTCCGCGG
>DATACF010000483.1:0-2606 GCA_036259235.1 Longimicrobium sp.
GCTACACCGGCGACGTCCTCGCCGACGAGGCGCTCGCGGAGCGGAGCGGGATCCGGTCCGGCCCGGCGCCCAGCACCAGCGCGGGGACGGACCGGATCCCGCTCCGCTCCGCGAGCGCCTCGTCGGCGAGGACGTCGCCGGTGTAGCGGTCGATGTCCAGCACCACCTTCAGCTCGGTGCGGTCCAGGCCGAGGCCCTCGCCCAGCTCCACCAGGACGTCGATGCGCCCCACGTCGCGCCCCCCGGCGAAGTAGGCGGCGAAGATCGCCGACCGCATCTCGTCCCCCCGCCCGCGCTCCTCCGCGAAGCGCGCGGCCTCGTGCGCCTTGCGCGTGCGCGACTGGTAGCCGGGGCGGCGCAGCTCCACGCCCGCCCCGGCGGCGAGCGGCGCGAGCGCATCGGCCCACTCCGTGCCCGCGTCGAGCGGGAGCGGCGCGGGGACGGGGTACAGCTCGAAGGCCCGGTAGCGGACCCGCACCCCTTCCTCCGCGGCCACCCGGCGGAGCGCCGCCTCCGTGACGTACGAGAACGGGCAGGTGAAGTCGGAGAAGATCTCGACCTGCACTTCAGTCCATGCGCGCGTCGGGGAGGTAGCCGCGGTCCCGGGAACGCGGGGAATCTGCCCCCGCGCCACCGGCGCCGCAAGGCCGCGGCGGGGCCCCACGGCGGAGAGGGTTGAGAATCATTCGCAACTCGTTGCCAGAGGCATACTTGCGCGAACTCGCGGTGGTCCGCATCTTGCCTCTGTGTACGGGCACCCAGGGATGACCTCAACAGGGAGGACCGGATGGCGAATCCTCAGGAAAGACGGGCGGCCGAGCCCTCGGCGGTGGCTTCCTGCTCCGCGACCGACTGCAAGTTCAACGAGAACCACGAGTGCCACGCGGGCGAGATCCGCGTCGAGATGGGCGCGCAGGGCGCCGTCTGCGGCACCTACTCCCCGGAGAAGGGCCGCGCCCGGCCGTAGGCGCCGCGTCCGGGATACGAGGACCGGGGCGGCCCCGCCACGAGGCGGGGTCGCCTCGTCTGCGTGGGGGAGCGTCCGTTTGACAGGGGCGGCGCCCGGGAGTATCTTTCGGCTGGACTTGAGAATCTTTCTCAACTAGCGGCCCATGACTCCCATCTCCCCCAGCGCGCTGGCGGCGGCCGTCGCCTTCCAGCAGATCTCCGAGACGTCCCCGGGCGAGCGCGGCCGACGCGCCGCGGCCGGGGCGCTGGTGCTGCGCGCAGTGCAGCACGCCACCGAGGGCGACCCCGGGGCCGGCTTCGTCGCGGCGCGCGCGGGGGCGGAGGTCTCCGGGCTGGAGAAGGGACCGGAGCGCGCGACGCTGCGCCGCATCCTCCTGCTGCTGGAGGAGGAGGGCGAGCTGCCGGCGGCGCGGCTGGCGGGGTCGCTGGTGGGGTACGCGTGCGAGCTGGAGAAGACGCGGCGGCTGGCGGAGGCGGACGCGGCGCTCGCCCTGGCGCGCTCGGCGGCGCCGGACGACGCGGAGGTGGCGCTGCACGCCGCGCGCGTGGCCCGCAAGCTGGGGGACCGCGCCCGCGCGCTGGAGCTGTACGCCGCGGTGCGCGAGCTGGACGCGGCGCGCGGCTCCATCTCGCGGCTTGCGGAGGTGGGCGAGGCGGTGGTCTCGGACGCCCCGGCGCGAGCGCTCGCCCGGGTGGTGCGCGGGGCGCTGCGGGCGGGCATGCATGGAGCCGCCCTTCGACCGGCTCGACGGCGTGCTGTCGACGACCTCGGGCTACACCGGCGGCGACGAGGAGGACCCGAGCTACCGCCAGGTCTCCTCCGGCGCCACCGGCCACACCGAGGCGGTGCGCGTGGTCTACGACCCGGCGAAGATCGGCTACGAGCGGCTGCTCCACGTCTTCTGGCGCAACATCGACCCGACCGTCCGCGACCGCCAGTTCTGCGACGTGGGGAGCCAGTACCGCTCCGGGATCTTCGTCCACGGAGACGAGCAGCGCCGCCTCGCCGAGGCCTCGCTGGCGGAGCTGCGCGGCGCCAAGCCCTTCGCCGGCGACGTCGTCACCACCGTCGAGCCGGCCGCCGTCTTCTGGCCGGCCGAGGAGTACCACCAGGACTACTACCGGAAGAACTCGCTGCGCTACAAGCTCTACCGCAACGGCTGCGGCCGCGACGACCGCCTGCGCGAGCTGTGGGGCGACGAGGCGGGCGGGTAGGCGGCATCTCGGGCACGCCGGACATGGCCCTCATCTTGCTCCCTTGGAGGGTCGGCAGCCAGCCGCGGGAGCACCGTGGCGCCAACGACCGAGATCACACTCCAACAGGAGGCACGCCATGAACGACGACGTCTTCGAAGGCCGCTGGAAGCAGCTCAAGGGCGACATGAAGCGCGCCTGGGGCAAGCTCACCGACGACGATTTCGACCGCGCCGAAGGCAACCGCGACAAGCTGGTCGGCGCGCTGCAGGAGCGCTACGGTTGGGAGAAGACCCACGCCGAGCGGGAGTTCGACACCTTCACCGAGAACGTCCGCACCCCGGCCGGCGTCCGCTGACCCGGCTCCAGACCCGGTGCCCCGGGCGGTCCCGCCGCCCCGGGCGCCCGCAGCATCCGACGCCCGCCGTCCCGGCGGGCGTCGG
>DATACF010000484.1:0-3862 GCA_036259235.1 Longimicrobium sp.
GGGGCGGGGGGGTGGGGGCGGGGCCCCGCGCCGGCGAGCACCCCCTCGTCCCAGCGCGACCAGGCCCCCGCGCCCTCCGCCGGCCGCCGCTCCGCCGACGACCCCTTTCCCTCCACCTACCGCCCCTTCCCCTCGCAGCCGACGCTGATCCGCGGCGGGACGGTGATGACGGCGGCGGGGGAGATCATCCCCAACGGGCAGGTCCTCCTGGTCGACGGGAAGATCGCCGCCGTGGGGGCCACGGTGAACGCCCCGGCCAACGCGGTGGTCGTCGACGCCACGGGGAAGTGGGTGACCCCCGGGGTCATCGACTCCCACTCGCACCTGGGCGTCTTCGGGAGCCCCGGGGTGCAGGCGCACTCCGACGGGAACGAGGCCACCAGCCCCAACACCGCCGAGGTGTGGGCCGAGCACTCGGTGTGGCCGCACGACCCCGGCTTCACCCGGGCGCTGGAAGGGGGGATCACCTCGATGCAGATCCTCCCCGGCTCCGCCAACCTCTTCGGCGGCCGGAGCGTGACGGTCAAGAACGTCCCCAGCCGCACCGTGCAGGGGATGAAGTTCCCCGACGCGCCGTACGGGCTCAAGATGGCGTGCGGCGAGAACCCCAAGCGCGTCTACGGCCAGCGCGGCGGCCCCTCCACCCGGATGGGGAACGTCGCCGGCTACCGGAACGCCTGGATCCGCGCCGCCGAGTACCGCGACGAGTGGGCCGAGTGGGAGCGCGAGGGGCGCAAGGCCGGCGACATCCCCGACCGCGACCTCGAGCTCGAGACGCTGGCGGGGGTGCTCTCGGGCGACATCCTGGTGCACAACCACTGCTACCGGGCCGACGAGATGGCGCAGATGATCGACGTCGCGCGCGAGTTCGGCTACCGGATCCGCTCCTTCCACCACGGCGTCGAGGCGTACAAGCTCCGCGACCTGATGGCGCGCGACTCCATCTCGGGCTCTCTCTGGGCCGACTGGTGGGGGTTCAAGATGGAGGCGCTCGACTTCACCAAGGCCAACATCGCGCTGGTGCACCAGGCCGGCGCCCGCGCCATCGTCCACTCCGACGACCCCACGGGGATCCAGAAGCTCAACCAGGAGGCCGCCAAGGCCATGGCCGCCGGCCGCGCCGCGGGGATCGAGATCTCCGAGAACGACGCCCTCCGGTGGATCACCGCCAACCCCGCGTGGGCGCTGGGGGTGCACGACCGGGTGGGCACCCTGGAGCCGGGGAAGGACGCCGACGTGGTGGTGTGGTCGCACAACCCCTTCTCCGTCTACGCCCGCGCCGACCGGGTCTACATCGACGGCGCGCTGATGTTCGACCGCTTCGACCCGCGCCGCCAGCCGCGCACCGACTTCGAGGTGGGGCTCTTCCCCGCGGAGGCCATCCGATGAGACGCTTCGCAGCATTCGCCGCCGCCCTCCTCCTGGCCTCCCCGGCCGCGGCGCAGACCATCGCCATCGAGGGGGGGACGGTCTACCCGGTGAGCGGGCCGCCGATCCCCAACGGCACCGTGGTCATCACCAACGGCCGCATCACCGCCGTGGGCGCCGGGGTGGCCGTCCCCGCCGGGGCGCGCCGGATCGACGCCCGCGGGAAGTGGGTGACGCCGGGGCTCTTCGAGTCGAGCACCAGTCTGGGGCTGGTGGACGTCGACGCGGTGGGGAGCACCAACGACGTGCGGGTCCAGGAGGAGGATCAGGTGGCCGCGGCCTTCGCGGTGGCCGACGGCCTCAACCCGCGCTCGATGGCGATCCCCGTCACCCGGATCGCCGGGGTGACGACGGCCGTGGTCCGGCCGCAGGGGGGGCTGATCTCCGGGCAGGCGGCGCTGATCGACCTGGCGGGCGATCGCCTGGAGGAGATGACGATCCGCGCCCCGCTGGCCATGGTGGCCTCGCTCACCGACGACGCCCGCACCGCCGGGCGGGGCGCGCGCGGCGGGATCCTGACGCGGCTCCGCGAGGTGCTGGAGGACGCGCGGGTCTACGCGCGCAACCCCGCGGCCTTCGAGCGGGGGGAGACGCGCGAGTTCTCGGTGAGCCGCCTCGACCTGGCGGCGCTCCAGCCGGTGCTGCGCCGCGAGCTGCCGCTGGTGATCGAGGCGCACCGGGCCAGCGACATCCAGGCGGCGCTCCGCATCGCCGAGGAGTACAACCTCCGGGTGGTGATCGCGGGGGCGACGGAGGGGTGGATGGTGGCCGGCGACCTGGCGCGGGCGCGGGTGCCCGTGCTGGTGAAGGTCCTCAACAACCTCCCCCAGAGCTTCGAGGTGCTGGGGGCGACCTACGAGAACGCCGCGCGGCTGCGGCGGGCCGGGGTGCCGGTGGCCATCACCAGCGGCGAGACCTTCAAGGCCTACAACATCCGCCAGGAGGCGGGGAACGCGGTGGCCTACGGCCTCCCGTGGGAGGAGGCCTTCCGCGCGGTGACCCTCGGCCCCGCCGAGGTGTGGGGGGTGGCCGACCGCTACGGCTCGCTGCAGCCCGGCCGGGTGGCCAACGTGGTGGTGTGGGACGGCGACCCGCTGGAGATGCTCACCAACGTCTCCAACGTCTTCATCCGCGGCCGCGAGATCCCCCTCGTCTCCCGCGAGACACTCCTGCGCGACCGCTACCTCAACCTCGACGAGACGCGGCGGACGTACAACACGCCGGCGACGCCGAGGCCGTAACGGCAGTGCGTTAGTGCGTTGGTGCGGGAGCACGAAAACGAGAGCGCCTCCCCCGGCTGAGGGCCGGGGGAGGCGCTTGGTTCGGGCGGCTGCTTCGGTGCCGGGCGCCCGGTTACGCGGTCGCGGGGACGGGGCGCTCGGCGGCCACGGGCTCCGGGGCGGGGAGGGGCGCGCGGATCTGGCGGTAGGTCTCGAGGAAGGAGTGCGAGACGTCGCCCTCCTCCGGGCAGAGCGCGCGGTGCGCCTCGGGGAGGCGGTACCAGGGAATGGCCGGGTAGCGGTGGTGGACGAAGTGGTAGCCGTTGTTGTGCGTGAGCCGGTTCATCAGCGGGCTCAGGTTGGAGCGCGTGCCGCTGCGGGTGTTGCAGTGGTCCTGGATCTCCGACCAGTAGAGGAAGCTCGCGAAGGACCAGAAGAACGGGACGAGCCAGTAGAGGAGGAGGAGGTCGAGCGCCCCCGCCGCCCAGAACGCCGCCGCCGCCACCGCCCAGAACCCCACGATGCGCGCCCCGCTCCCCCACGGCTTCAGCGAGGTGCCCCGCAGGTAGTACCACCCGGCCCACCCGGTGGCGGGCTTCAGGAACCAGAGCCAGAACCACTTCTGCGGGGGACGCGTGACCCCGTACTCGTGGTAGTCGACCTGGATGTGGTCTTCGGGCGAGCCCAGCTTGCGGTGGTGGACGTTGTGCTCCTTCTGGAACTGCTCGACCGTGCGGAAGAAGGGGAGCGAGTAGAGCGGCTCCAGCCACAGGTTCCACTGCCGGGCGCGGAACAGGTTGTAGTGCGACGCCTCGTGCAGCATCGACTCGCCCAGCGCGAACTGGAAGACGCCGATGGCCCACACCGCGGCGACGTACGCCGCCGGGTGGCCGATGCGCTCGCTGGCCCAGGCGAGGGCCACGATGGCCGTCCAGTCGCGGCCGATGGCCAGGAGCGCGCGCGGGCCGCTGCGGTCCACGAACGCCTTGGCACGAGCGGCCTGGGAACCGGAAAGGGTCTTTTCGCTCACTGAAACCGGGGGGGCGGACGGGAAGCCGGAGACGGCGGAGAGGAGCCGGACCGGCGGTCGGTGGTGCGGTGGACTACGGTGAATATGGGCTGAAAAAGTCTCCCGATCAAGCCCACCAGGGGTCGCGCGCGACCGTTCGCGCCGTTGCATGGGGGCCCGCATCCCTCATGCAACAGCCCCCATG
>DATACF010000485.1:0-1982 GCA_036259235.1 Longimicrobium sp.
GCTCCGGAGGTGTCCGGAGCCGGCCCCGTCGGTCTCATCCAGCGCCGCGCGCCTAGATGTGCAGCGCGTGGCCGAGGGCCGCGAGGGCGGCTTCGGCGACGGCTTCGGAGAGGGTGGGGTGCGGGTGCATGGCCCGGTCCATCTCCTCGACGGTGCTCTCCAGGTGGCGGCCGACGACGAACTCGGCGATGAGCTCGGTGGCGTGGGGACCCACGATGTGCGCGCCCAGGATCTCGGAGTAGCGCTTGTCGCGGATCACCTTCACGAAGCCGTCGGTGTCGCCCGCGGTGAGGGCGCGCCCGTTGGCCGTCCAGGGGAAGACGCCGACCTCGACCTCGTGGCCGGCCTCGCGCGCCTGCTCCTCGGTGAGCCCCACCGAGGCCACCTCGGGGTGGCAGTAGGTGCAGTTGGGGATGTTGCGGTAGTCGATCCCCGCGTGCGGGTCGCCGTGGATGGCCTCGACGCAGGCGACGCCCTCGTGCGACCCCTTGTGGGCCAGGAGCGGCGGCCCGGCGACGTCGCCGATGGCGTAGACACCCTCGACGCTGGTCCGCATCTGCCGGTCGACGGCGATGAAGCCGCGGTCGGTGAGCTTGACCCCCGCCGCCTCCAGCCCGATGTCCTCCACCAGCGGCGCGCGGCCGATGGCCGAGAGGACGCGCTCGGCCTCGACGGTCTGCGTCTGCCCCCTGGCGTCGGTGATGGTGAGCTTCACGCCGTCCTTGCCCACCTCGGCCTTCTCGAGCTTGACCCCGGTGAGGATGTTCATCCCCCGCTTGCGGTAGCTCTTCTCGACGACGGCCGAGCAGTCCCTGTCTTCCAGCGGGAGGACGCGGGGGGCCATCTCGATGATGGTGACCTGCGTCCCGAAGGCGGCGTAGACGTCGGCGAACTCGCACCCGATGGCGCCGGCGCCCACGATGGCGAGCGTCTTCGGCGGGGTCTGCGCCATCATCGCATCCGTCGAGTCCCAGACGCGGTCGTGGTCGATCTTGAGGAAGGGGAGGTCGCGGGGGCGCGATCCGGTGGCGATGATCACGTGCTTGGCCGTGATCGTCTGCTTCTTCCCGTCCTTCCCCGTGACCTCGACCTTCCCCTTCCCGGCGAGGCGGCCGCGGCCGGCGACGTGGGTGACCTTGTTCTTCTTGAAGAGGAAGCCGATCCCCTTCACCAGCCGCTCGGAGACCTGGCGCGAGCGCTTGACGGCCTGGGCTATGTCGGTCTTGATCTCGCCCACGGTGACGCCGAACTCCTTCGCGTGCCCCAGGTGGGTGATTATGGCGGCGCTCTCCAGCAGCGCCTTGGTGGGGATGCAGCCGATGTTGAGGCAGACGCCGCCGAGGTTCCCCTCCTCGACGCACGCCGTCTTGTATCCGAGCTGCGCGGCCTTGATGGCGGCGACGTAGCCGCCGGGCCCCGCGCCGATCACCACGATGTCGAAGCTGTTGTCCGCCAAAGTGCACCTCGTGATTCCAGGATGGTTCTGAGCGCGCCCCAAAGTAGGGGGCGGACCGCCGGGGGGAAAGTGCGGGGCTGCGGGAAGTGCGTGAGTCCTGGCCGACATCGTCGTGATCGGCGGACCGTGGCGCGGCGTCAGGTCCCGCCCAGGCGCGGGGAAAGCCCGCCGAATGCGACCGTCCCTCTCCTGTAGTTCGGGAGAGGGACAGGCGGCGAGCCTACGGCGAGCCGCCAGGGTGAGGGCCGCGCCGCCAGGCGCCCCGCGGTCATGGTGCCTTCACCCGGACGCCGGATTCTCCCTACATCGAAACCAACGCACTTACGCACTTACGCACTTACGCGTCCGTCACGATCCTTGCGCTTACCCGGGCGAACCCAGGCGAAACGAGGACGCATGGCGGACATCTCGGCGAAGGGGGCGGCGCGCGGCGCCGCTCAGGCGGTGGAGGGGGCGGCAAGGGGGGCGGCGCGGGAGGCGTCGCCGTGGATCGTGCGGCTGGCGCGGGTGGGGTTCGTGGCGCGGG
>DATACF010000486.1:0-4984 GCA_036259235.1 Longimicrobium sp.
GACCCCTGCGTTTCCTTCGGACTCGCGACCCTCACTCCTCCTCGCGCGTCCACCGCATCCCGCGGCGCCGCAGCATCTTCCGCGACGGCCCGCGCGCCCGCAGCTCCGACGGCGCGTGGTGCTGGCCCAGCTTCCAGACGAAGTCCATCTCCCGCTCCACCGACCGCAGCGCGATCCGCGACTCGGCGATCAGGTTCAGCGACGCCGCGAAGAGGAGCCCCGCCCCCGCGATCCCCAGCCCGATGGGGAGGACGGCGAAGCGCTGCCCCGTCACCGCCACGATGCCGATGGAGACGCTCGTCCCCACGAAGGTGCTGACGGCCAGGTAGAGCCGGCTCATGGCCCGCTGGAGGAGGCGCGAGCGCCGCGTGAGCCCGGCGAGCTGGTCGAAGAGGAGGGTGCGCTCCTCCTCCAGCATCGTCCGGTCGGGCTCGGCGGCGATGGCCTCGAACTGCTCCGAGACCTGGCGCGTCCGGTCGATCACCCGCCCCAGCCGCGACGACGTCGCCATCAGCAGCGACCCGCACGCCGAGATCAGCACCGCGGGGGTGATCATGGCCGAGAGGATGGCGAGCGCGCCGGAGAGCTCGATGGGCATGGGCGCGAAGATAGCCGCCCCGCGCGCGGCCGCGCTACGGGACGATGGCGGCCACGCGGCGCCACGCCGACAGGAGCCACCCCTCGGCGTCGCGGAGGTCGTTGGTCTCGTCGTCGACCTGGAGCTCCGCCAGCTCCGGGGGCGGCGGGGCGTAGGCCAGCGGGTGGAGCTGGAAGCGGTCGATCCCCTTCTTCTCCAGCGCCAGCTTCCACTCCCACGCCACCCACCTGGACCGCCTCGCGCGCGGCGACCAGAAGAGGAGGAAGGTCTCGCACGCCGCGATCTCCTCCTCGATCCGCCGCCGCCACCGCTCGCCGGGGAGGAGCGAGCGGTCGATGAAGATCTCCACGTCGCGCATGGCGCTCCGGAGCGCCGCCACCCGGTCGAGCACCCGCCGCCGGTCGCGCCGCGCGTGCGAGGCGAACCACCTCCGCGTCGGCGTCGCGGTCTCCAGCGCCCTCCCGCCCTCCGGCACCGACGCCCCCACCGCCAGCGGAAGCGCGATCGTCGCCACCACGAACCCCGCGAGGACGACCTCGAAGCGGAGGACGGTGCGCGCCGGGGCGCCCTCCTCCGGGACGTCCACCTGGAAGTCCACCAGGTCGCGGGTGCCGCGCCAGACGAACGACTGCTCGGCGGGGGTCACCGCGAGCCCGGCGGCGTGGAGGCGGACGACCACGCGCGCGCCGTACGTCCAGCGGCACTCCCGCAGGTCGAGGTAGGTCTCCGCCTCGGGGTCGAGGCGCTCCAGGAGCTCGGCCGTCGACGCCCGGAGCGCCGGGACGTACGCCGCCAGCCGCGCCACGAACGAGCATCCCGGCTCCGCCCCCCGCGGCGCGGAGGCCGACAGGAGGACCTCGGTGGCTGGACTGGGATCCGGGAGAGAGGGAGACGTCCGGGGAGGCGGAGCGCTGGCGGGCGGGGCCCGGGACGCAGGAGGCTCCCCTTTACCCCGGGCAGACTCCCTGACAACGCCCAGGACTCCGAGGAAAACCACGAGGAAGGGCAGGTCGCTCAGGATCCCCTCGATGGGCGTCCATCGCTCGCGCGCCAGCCACAGCGCCCCCGCCGCCATCACGACGGCGGCCAGGAGGAGGACCTGGCGGGGATTCGGAGGCCGAAGGTGGAAGCGGCGCCTGTATCGCGTGCTCATGGATGCACTTCCCGGGAAGAGACGACGCCGGGGGGGGAAGCGGGCGAGAGCCGGCGATCACGATATTGCGCCCCGCCCCGACGGACGGGCAAGGCCCCCGTTCCGGGGGCGCGGTGGCGGGGCGGACGGCGGGCGTTATATTCGCGTCTTCGCCTGCGGAACCGTGCGGGAAGACGCCCGAACCCGATCCCGAGAAGAGCCCGAATGTCCGTCGCCGAGTACCTGCGGAGCAACCGCGAGAAGAGCCTGGAGGAGCTCAACGAGCTCCTGCGCATCCCCAGCGTGAGCGCCAAGAGCGAGCACAACGCCGACACCGCCGCCGCCGCCGAGTGGCTGGCCGCGCGGATGCGCGCCGCCGGGATGCAGACCGTCGAGGTGGCGCCCACCGCCGGGCACCCGGTGGTGATCGGCGAGTGGCGCGGCGCCCCGGGCGCCCCCACCCTCCTGGTCTACGGCCACTACGACGTCCAGCCCCCCGAGCCCCTCGACGAGTGGCACACGCCCCCCTTCGAGCCCACCGTCCGCGACGGGAAGCTCTTCGCCCGCGGCTCGGTCGACGACAAGGGGCAGGTGTACCTCCACCTCAAGGCCGTCGAGGCCCACCTCGCCACCCACGGCGCCCTCCCCGTCAACGTCGTCTTCCTCCTGGAGGGCGAGGAGGAGGTCGGCTCGCCGAACCTCAGCACCTTCCTGACCGAGCACGCCGGGCGGCTGAAGTGCGACGCCGTCCTCATCTCCGACACCACCATGTTCGCCCCCGGCCTCCCGTCGGTCACCATCGGGCTGCGGGGGCTGGCGTACATGGAGATCCGCGTCCAGGGCCCGGCTACGGACCTCCACTCGGGCGCCTACGGCGGCGCGGTCGTCAACCCCGCCAACGCGCTGGCGAAGATCATCGCCCAGCTCCACGACGAGAACGGCCGCGTCAACATCCCCGGCTTCTACGACCGGGTCCGCGACCTCACCACCGAGGAGCGGGCGGCCATCGCGAAGCTCCCCTTCGAGGAGGAGGGGCTGCGCGAGGAGGTGGGGGCACCGAAGCTGGGAGGCGAGGCGGGGTACGGGCCGCTGGAGCGGATCTGGGCGCGCCCCACCCTCGACGTCAACGGCCTCCTCTCCGGCTACACCGGCGAGGGCGCCAAGACCGTCCTCCCCGCGCGCGCCATGGCGAAGGTGTCGATGCGCCTCGTCCCCGACCAGGACTTCAGGGAGGTCGAGAAGCTCTTCATCGACCACGTCCGGTCGCTGGCCCCCGAGGGCGTCACCGTGGAGGCCGTCGCCCTCCACGGCGGGCAGCCGTGGTACGCCGAGCCCACCGGGCCGGTGATCGAGGCGGCGCGCCGCGCGCTGGCGAAGGCGTTCGGGAAGGAGCCGGTGTTCATACGCGAGGGCGGCTCGATCCCCATCGTCCAGCAGTTCCAGGAGATCCTCGGCGCGCCGGCGGTGCTGATCGGCTTCGGCCTCCCGGGCGAGAACGCGCACGCCCCCAACGAGTGGATGTCGGTCGACAACTTCCACCAGGGCGCCGAGGCCATCGCCCTCCTCTACGAGGAGCTGCGCTGATGGAGGGCACCGTCACTCCGCCCGAGGCGGCGGCCGACGACGAGGTCCGCGGCTGGGTCGAGGCCCACGCGGCCACGGTGGCGCCGCTGGTGAAGGAGGCGCACCTGGCCTCGTGGGAGGCGGCCATCGGCGGCGGCGAGGAGGCGCAGGAGCGGAACGCCCGCGCCCGCGCCGAGGTCAAGGCGCTCTACGCCGACCCCGAGGGGGCGCGCCGGGTGCGCGCCTGGCTCGAGGGGGGCCGCGTCCGCGACCCGCTCCTCCGCCGCCAGCTCGTCCTCCTCGACCACGAGTACACGGGGAGCCAGCTCCCCCGCGAGACCATCGACGACCTCGTCCGCCGCGCCACCGAGCTGGAGCACCTCTTCCACACCTTCCGCGCGACGGTGGACGGGAAATCGGTCTCCGAGAACGAGATCCACCAGCTCCTGCGGGACGAGGGAGACGTGGCCGTCCGGCGCGCGGCCTGGGAGGCCAGCAAGGAGGTCGGCGCCCTGGCCGCCGAGCCGCTGCGCGAGCTGGTGCGGCGGCGGAACGCGGCGGCGCGGTCGCTGGGGTTCGAGAACGCGTACGCGATGGACCTCCACCTCCAGGAGCTCCCCGAGGAGAAGCTCTTCGCCGTCCTCGACGCCTTCCGCGACCAGACCGACGCCCCCTTCCGGCGCTTCCGGGAGGGGATCGACCGCGCGCTGGCCGCGCGGTTCGGCGTCTCGGCGGAAGACCTCCGCCCGTGGCACTGGGCCGACCCGTTCGCGCAGGAGGCGCCGGCCTCGGCGGGGACGGTGGACCTGGACGCCTTCTTCGCGGGGAGCGACCCGGTGAAGGTGTCGGCCGACTTCTTCCGGGGGATCGGGCTGGAGGTCGACGCCGTGCTGGCTCGGAGCGACCTGTACGAGCGCGAGGGGAAGGACCAGCACGCCTTCTGCCTCGACGTCGACCGCGAGGGCGACGTGCGGATCCTCTGCAACGTCCGCCCGAACGAGCGGTGGACGCACGTGATGCTCCACGAGCTGGGGCACGCGGCGTACGACACGGGGATCCCCCGCGACCTCCCCTTCCTCCTCCGCTCTCCGGCGCACACGCTCTCCACCGAGGCCATCGCCATGTACATGGGGCGGCTGACGCGCGACCCGGCGTGGCTCCGCGAGGTGATGGGCGCGGGGCTCGACGACGCGCAGGTGGCGGACATCGTGGAGCAGCAGCGGGCGCGGATGCTGATCTCGGCGCGGTGGATCCTGGTGATGGCGTACTTCGAGCGCGAGCTCTACCGGAACCCGGACCGCGCGGACCTCAACGGGCTCTGGTGGGAGCTGGTGGAGCGCCTCCAGTACATCCGCCGCCCCGAGGGGCGCGACGCGCCGGACTGGGCGTCCAAGATCCACCTCTCGCTCTCGCCCGTGTACTACCACAACTACCTCCTGGGCGAGCTGATGGCGTCGCAGATCTCGGCGCACGCCCGCAGCGAGGTGCCCGAGGGGCGGAGCATCGCCGGCCACAGGTCGGTCGGCGACTTCCTGAGCGAGAAGATCTTCGCGCCCGGCGCCTCGCTCGACTGGAACGAGCTCCTGGTGCACGCCACCGGCGAGGGGCTCTCCCCCCGCTACTTCGTGCGCGACTTCGTGGAGGCGTGACGCTCCACGACGCGAAAGCGGGCGGCCGGATGCGCATCCGGC